>JAYEFH010000317.1:0-1983 GCA_034658555.1 Thermodesulfobacteriota bacterium
ATCACCGGCCTGTTTGCCTTGTAATCGGCATAGAGGTCGTGTCTGAAGGTAGGGCCCTTAGCGTCCCACACAATGGCCATATATTCAGGGTCTTTTTCTTTTAGTACCTTCCAGAGCATATTTGTAAAACCGTAGATTACCTTGGTAGGAAACCCATCATGGGTAGTCAGGGGCTGGCGTATGCCAAAGTAGGCTCTGTAGAGATACGAGCTGCCATCTATCAGGAATAGTGAGGAATTGGATTTTTTGTTCATAAAGTCTGATTAGTGTCTGAACGAAAAGGCAGTGCAGAATTCCAGATAAATATCTATAAAATCAATAAGTTATAGTTCTAAGGTGCACAATTTATCATAAGAACCCTTTTATTTGTACTTTCAAATACTTAAGTCCACAAAGGATCCTTTCCTATGATCTCTGAGATTACACCGTTTACTCTAATCTACCTGTTCTGTCTTCTTCCAGACCTCCTGCCCGGCCTTCGAAAATGGCTTCTCTGGCCAGTTGATCAGCCAGTTCGTTTTCCTCGTGTCCGGCATGACCCTTGGTCCATTCCCAGTGAACTTTATGAAATTGACACAAAGAATCAAGTGCCTGCCATAGATCTTTGTTTTTAACAGGTTTTTTGGCGGCAGTCTGCCACCCTCTGCGCTTCCATGCAGTTATCCACTCGGTTATACCCTGTTTGACATATTTGGAGTCGGTGGTGATAAACACACCACAGGCCCTTTTAAGGGTCTCAAGGGCACGTATTGCCGCCAAGAGTTCCATCCTGTTATTTGTGGTATTTCTTGACCAACCCTTGATGCAATTTCTCTGTTTGTCATACTGCAACATTGCCCCCCACCCACCGGGCCCGGGGTTTCCTGAGCAGGCACCATCAGTAAATATATGGACTATATTCGGCATCATTTATTCACCAGTTTACACTTTCTTCAAAAAAATGCGGATGTTGATAAATCTTCGTATTTTTCCCTATTTCAAATTTCCCCATTAAAACTATTTTCGCCCAGTATATAGTGTAACAATACCCATTGTCAGAGGTCTGTGCTTAACCTCTCGAAATCCCACATCCCTCATCATTGCGGCCAGGACCTCAGGTTCATAGAAGCCCTGAATGGAATCCGCCAGATAGCGATAGGCCTCTTTATCGCCTGAAATAATACCGGCCATAAAGGGGAGGAATTTGTGGAGATAGAGTTTGTATATCGGCGAAAAAAGGCGGTTCTTAGGACGCGAGAATTCGAGAATTGCAAGTTTCCCACCTGCTTTAAGCACCCTTAGCATCTCTTTGAGACCTTGTTCCGGCCGGCTGAGATTCCTGACTCCAAAGGCTATTGTTATCCCTTGGAATTTCAAATCATGGAGTGGCAAGTACTCTCCGTCACCGCATATAGGGACTATATATTTCGCCTTCTTGCTGCCATTTCCCAATTTAAGTATCCCATGCCGGAGCATCTCATAACAGAAATCCACTGCCACCACAGGACGCAGTATCTGTCTCACAATTTCAGCCGAAAGTGGTAAAGTTCCCGCGCAGAGATCCAGGATAGGGCCCTGTTTGAACTCATCAAGCTCACGCGTGGTTACCCATCTCCAGTAATGATCTATATAAAAACTAAGTAACCTGTTTAAGAGATCATATCTCCCGGAAACAGAAGCGAATTTGTCCCGAACAAAGCGTTTTTTCTCTTTTCCTGTTGGTATCATTAATTATAAACGTTCAGGGTTACATTAGCCGGCTGATTAGGAAAACTGATAGGCTGATATAAAATCGCTTTTTACAATTTGGACTGAAACGGCACTTCCAAGCATCACACAATGACTTCTATAGCACTGTTGGAAGCTGCCGGTCAAGCAATTTTCCTAATTATAACGCTTTTTGGGGAGCCATGCATTTCAATGGTTTCAATAAGTTACAGTCTTATGCGAAGAACATAACCGAATAATATATCATCTACGGGTGCAATACAAAAAAATAATTAA
>JAYEFH010000318.1:0-8862 GCA_034658555.1 Thermodesulfobacteriota bacterium
GAGCTTGCCAGGGTGACAGGTCATGGTCCCTTTGGCATAACTGTCTTTGATTGCCTGGTTGCTAAAAAAGCCTTTTATCTCTTCATACCATCACATAATGCAGTATATGTTACCGGTATTAATGACAGACTTAAAAATGGCAAAGAGATATCGACCCTTATTAACGAGGCATCCTGGCTGCTAAATCCATGGAGTGTGGTTGAGACGCAAAATGTTGAAGTTGCTCCATATAAGAAGGAAAAAGATTTTAAAGATTATGAAAAATCAGTCTGCATCAGCTTTTCCCATCAAGGATGGCCTGGATGGGCAAAATTCGACAGAAAAACGCTGTCACCTATCTCTTTAGAGAATCCCGAACTCAAAGTTTTGTACGATGCCCCCGTATTATTGGGAGATCGCGCCCCTTATCCGAGCAAAATCCGGATTAAACTCAAGGAACTGGATCTAAAAATTAAAATCACCCTCAAAGACATCCAACCAGGTTCGTTGACACCGGAAGACCCGGTATTTGACCCGACACCATACTTCAGTCAACCCTTGCGTCCTCTCATGCTACTGCTGGATCCTTTCCGTTATCAAACATATTAACCTATATTCGCTATTATCCTTAACCGCCACTCCATAGAACCTGGGATACCCCTTCTAAGTTGCTATCAACTTGATTTACATCATATTAACTGTATATGTATAGTAACTTTACAAAAGTAATGGGTCTTCCTCCACGTTCAAAATACTCTGACAGCCTATTTTATCTAAATTTATATTGATAAATTAATATATTAGAATCATTACTGTTGCATTTTTTCATTATGGCACAATATTCGCTTAATATACTTTTCAGAAGACCAAGCTCCAAAAAGAAAGGCCTAAGAAAATGATACTTTTCTTATCTTTAAGTAACCCGGGGAAATGCTATTGGAAAGTAAATTCTTCTTGGGAAACTTTTTTCCATAAATGGAAAAAAATACATTCATTTATCTTTTTCTGGAAAATAGCACCCAAAACCCAGAAAAAAATGACGAAATAAGAGTAAATAAAATGGCATTTCTTTTGCAAAGTAAGGTGAATACACGCATCATATATTGATTCCGTTTGAAATATTATAGATATAGAAGAACATCCTGTAATCATTAAACTAATAGCTAACCGCTAAAGGTTAATCGCTCAATTTAGGTTACAGGAAAGGGGACTTACGAGTAAGGGGGGGACAACATGAAAAAGGCCTCGAAGATTTTATTTTTATCGGTACTTACGTTCTTTTTACTAGGTGGGGGCGCACCGGCTGTTTCTTTATCAGACAATTTGCCTCAGAATTATTTCGATACTACACCGTTTGGGCTTAAGTCTGTTGATTACCAGATGATGCCAATGAATTATTTGTTAGTTGGAAAAAATCTTGCCGCAATCTATGATATTAACAATACACCTGAAGATAAAGTAATAGATGCTTCTGACGATGGAACAATTGCAACACAGTGGTCGTCCAATTATCAAATATTCCATTTTGCAACTAGAATACTTGCTTCTTATGGTAGTGAGGTGGCGGAAGATGCAGATAGTTCCATGTTTGTTGGAGATATTGTCGAACTCAGTACAGCCCCACCAGTCCCGGCTATTCACTTGATTGCTTCTCTCCCGGAACCTGCTACTATCGTGTTGATGGGTTTTGGACTATTAGGTCTGGGAGGATGGGCTCGTAAGCTCCAAAAGACAAAAGAAATTTAGCTATTTCCCAACATTCTAATCTTCACACATCTTCCCCACCACAAGGCACAACAACAGTAGCCGGCTCCCCCGCCGGCACTTGGCTTCAGCGCACACCGCGGTTGCTTTTTCTGCTGCGTGGGCGTACGATATTGTCCTTGGGACGTCTGCCGCCACTGTTGCGGCCAAAATTCTTCGGGGCGGGCCGGCTGGACCTGAAGGCCTCGTCGCAATGATAGACGCTTTTCATCTCGGCGGGCACCGGCTTGCCCAACAGGCGTTCTATTTGCCGCAGATAAGCCCGGTCCTCGGCGCAGCAAAACGAAATGGCGTCACCGTTCGCCCCCGCCCGGGCGGTGCGCCCGATGCGGTGTACATAGGTCTCGGCCTCCACAGGAAGATCGTAGTTAATCACATGGGTGATGTCGTCTACATCCAATCCTCGCGCCGCCACATCGGTGGCGACCAGCACCTGAAAACGACCCCGCTTGAAGCCGTCCAGCGCCTTGGTGCGCATGGCCTGGCTCTTATTTCCGTGGATGGCGGTGCCGTGAATGCCCGTTGCGCACAACTTTTTCGCCACCCGGTTGGCGGTGTGCTTCATCTGGGTAAAAATGAGGGCCTTATTGATATGTGGGTCGCTCAACAGAGAGACCAGGAGGGCATCCTTGTTCCTTTTCCCCACGAAGACCACTTTTTGGGCAATACGTTCCACCGCAGGTTTGTCTGGCGTGATGGTTACCCGCAAAGGGTTGCGGACCATAGTGTGGGCCAGCTTTACCATTTTCGGGGCTATTGTGGCCGAGAAAAACAGGGTTTGGCGCTTAGCCGGAATTTGAGACAACACCCTCTTGATGTCGGGAACGAAGCCCATGTCAAGCATCCGGTCCACCTCGTCGAGAATGAAGACTTCCACCTTATTCAGGTGGATGAATCCCTGCTGCATCAGGTCAAGCAGTCGGCCTGGAGTGGCAACAATAATATCGACCCCACGGTTCAGGGCCTTGACTTGGCGGAATTGGTTAACCCCGCCGAAGATCACGGTATGTCTGAGGAGTAAAAAACGTCCATAAGCCTGAATGCTCTCCCCGATCTGCGCCGCGAGTTCGCGGGTAGGGGCGAGAATGAGAGCCCGAGGGGTTCCTTTCTTAGGCTGGCGGTAGTTGCCGGAAAGCCGCTGCAGGAGCGGCAGGGCAAAGGCGGCAGTCTTGCCGGTGCCGGTCTGAGCACAGCCCAGCAGATCTCGTCCTTCCAGCAGATGCGGAATGCACTGTTCCTGGATGGGCGTGGGAGTAACATAACCCTCTGCGGCCACGGCCCGCTGAATCTTCGGCATCATGGCACCAAAGACGCCTTTCAAAAGCTGGGGTTGAGGTTGCAGTACGGAATGGTCGGTGCGCGTACGCGGCGCACATACATGTTCTTTCATGTTTTTCCTGGTCCGGGGTTATACAAATCTCTACCCGCCGGACGCGTGGAAAAGAAAGGACCGCAATAATCGCGGCAATCGGACGTCCCTGCTTAAAAAACCGGAAGGTACGACATGAACTAATATAAAATCGCTTTTGGGCCCGTACGAACACACACCCAGCGAAACCGTCGTGAGGCAGAACCCTCACGTTAAATATAATACTGCAACGGGCTCGGGAACGCAAGCACATGGATCAGTCCGTAAGGCGAAGCCGAGGAACCTACCAACCATCTTTTCTGCTTGGCCTTAATTCGTTCCATGCCCCCTCCTTATGACTTTATATATAGTTCAGGGTGTAGTAAGAAGATGGCAAGCCCTATTTTACAGCATATTCGCCATATTTTAGTGTGATATTTTTGGGGCATAGTCTATAGTCTGCAAGCACTGACCATAGGGAATGAAGATGTCCGGCAATATCACCAGTCAAAATAATTTCAGGAACGAGAGGTTTGAGTTTATAGACAGCAGAGGTGACTGCTGAAAGGGCCTTGCAGGCGTAGGACTGCGCCTGAGAAATCCGGCAACACCAATGGGTCATAGGATGGAAACCCTTATTGACTATAAGACTTTGCCAAAAATAAAAAAGCTTCTAAATGTAGTGGGAGGAAGGATCCTTCTGGAAGAGACCCATTATAACTTTGTCAGGCTTATTATAGAAAAGGTCCTCCGCTCTCAGGACTAGTGCACCTTTGACAATCCCCCCGACAAATATCTCAAAAACAGTACTTATGTCCCAGGTTATCCAGCCCCTTCAATATCCAAACTTTTTTTGTAAGCGTTCACGGAACGTTGGAATTGGAAATTAGCCTTCATGCTTTTGTTCCATAAACTCGTTTCATCTTTCCCCAATTTCGAGTTTCAGGCCGTGAACGGTTCACCTCGAAGCTAGACTGCTTCTTGACAATAATAATTGTCGGAATATAATTGTTTTTTTTAACCGGTGGGCCCATAGCTCAGTTGGTCAGAGCCACCGGCTCATAACCGGTTGGTCCCAGGTTCGAATCCTGGTGGGCCCATTTATAATAAATGCGAGGATAGTAAAAATTCTGACTGAATACGGTATTGAATCAAAATCATCTCAGACCGGTCAATCTGCAAAGCAAAAGGTGCAACTCCATCATGTTGCACCTTTTTTCGTCTTGAGGGCCTCAAGCAGAATCAAAAAATGGAATAGCCACCATGATTCCAACTGTATGTGAGATATGGAATGTTCTTAGCAAGTGGGCACCTCCCGAACTAGCAGAATCTTGGGATAATACAGGGTTGCAGGTTGGAGATCCGGATGCGCCCGTTCAAAGACTGATGGTCGCCCTTGATGCTACAGAAAATGTATTAGGGGCAGCCTCTGAACGAAAGGCCCAGATGGTATTGACGCACCATCCTTTACTGTTTCAGCCCGTTAGGTCCCTTGACATCTCAAAACAACTTCCCCGCCTTCTGGCGGGTTTTTTGCGCAAAAACATAGCCCTTGCAGCAGCCCACACCAACCTGGACTCGACTGTTGGCGGTGTTAGCGACTTATTGGCCAATGCACTTGGTCTTTCTGATGTAAAACCTCTGCTGATATCTGAATCAAATCCTCCATCAGTGGGACTGGGAAGAATCGGCAACCTTCCCTATGGCTGTAAATTATCCGAGATAATGCTCAAGGTCTCACGCATGTTAAAAAATCCGGGCCTTTTAGTAGTAGGCCACCCTGAGCAAATGATTACCAGAGTAGCTCTTTGCGGAGGTTCCGGATCGGACCTTTGGCCTATGGCTGTGAATGAAGATGCCGACCTCTTTCTGAGTGCGGAGATAAAACACCACATTGCCAGGGAAGCGGAACAGATGGGAAAGGCCATCATTGACGCAGGACATTTCTACACAGAATGGCCTGTAGTGCCGGCCATGGCTGAATATATGAAACAGCAGGCATCAGATGAGGGATGGGACTTAAAAGTAGATATTTTTGACGATGAAAGATCCCCGTTCGGGCTCTGGATAAATAAAAATATGAAAACCGGCGAGTTGGTGCCTGGTGCAAGGCCCTTGCTCTCTATAAATACTTCCTTTTTTTAGACAAGGAGCAAAAATTGAAACCAGAACTTGCAATTCTAGTAAGATTACAGGGTATCGATCTTGAACTTCACAAGATAAATGAGGAGAAGTCCTCTGCTCCAACGCATCTTGAAGACCTTCAAGAGCACCTTTCATCCAAAGAGGTGGAACTTAATGAACTCAATGAACGTATAACTGAAATTCAGAAAAGGAAAGTTGACGTAGAGGATGAATTTGAGTTGGAGAATGTGCGTTTTGGAAAATCTCAGAAAAAGCTCTCTTCGTTAAAGACTAATAGGGAATATCAGGCACTGCAAAAAGAAATTAACGAAATAAAGAAGACCAACACGGCCAGAGAGGATGAAATTTTGGCCATCATGGAGGAAACCGGCTCCCTGGACGAAGAAGTCAAAGAAAAAATGAAACAGGTCAAGCAGTATCGCAAGAAAATAAGGGCGGAAAAAAAACGCATCAAAGAATTAGGGGCCAGACTGGACGTCAAGGCTGCGGCCTTAACTGAGGAGAGAGAAACTGTATCCAAAGATATAAGCCAGGACCTGTTATCCAAATATAACTTCCTCAAAGACAGGAGGGATTGTGTTGCCGTAGCAGCAGTGACTGATGGTGTTTGTTCTGCATGTAACATGAATATTCCTCCGCAACTCTATAATGAATTGCTAAGAGACGAAAAAATCTTAACTTGTCCTTCTTGTCAGCGTCTGATATATGCTTTAGAAGTAAGTTAAAGTATATTTTTTTGCCGGCGGAGACGGCCGATGATCGCCGGGCAATATTTTGCCTGGAGGAAAGTCCGGGCTCCACAGGGCAGGGTGGTCCGTAACGCGGACCGGGGGCGACCCCAGGGAAAGTGCCACAGAAAATATACCGCCGGGCCTTTGCCCGGTAAGGGTGAAAAGGTGAGGTAAGAGCTCACCAGCTGCGGCGGTGACGTTGCAGGCTTGGTAAACCCCATCCGGAGCAAGACCAAATAGAGGAGCGCCTGAGAGTAGCCCGCTCGAAGCTCCCGGGTAGGTTGCGTGAGGTGTCGAGCAATCGACATCCCAGATGAATGATCACCACCTTGGATCGCACAAGGGAACAGAACCCGGCTTATGACAGTCTCCACCGGCTCTTTTTATTGTTGATTGTTGATATAAACATTCAGGTGGACAAACTCAAGGTAGAAGGCGTCTTCAGTTTTCAACCTGAACGGAAACCCCAAATTTTGTTTTCTCAGTTTAGGCCATAGACAATTAACATATTAATGTTACTTCCTTTTTTTAATTCAAAATTGTGTATGAACTGCCTTTTCGTTCAGACACTAGTTACGTTGATTGGTTAATTTAATGAAAGAAAAAGAAAAAAAGGCATTAAAGGCCGTCACACTCGCTGATCTGCAAAATAAAAAGGCCTCAGGTGATAAAATCACCATGCTTACGGCCTACGACTACAGTATGGCCAAAGTATTAGATGAAGCCGGTTTGGACATAGTTCTGACGGGTGATTCTCTGGGCATGGTGGCCTTGGGTTATGACTCCACAGTGCCGGTCACAATGGAAGAAATGATCCACCATTGCAACGCAGTCCGGCGAGGAGTTAATAGAGCACTGCTGATTGGAGACATGCCTTACCTGTCATACCAGGTCTCCAAAAAAGAGGCGGTTAGAAACGCGGGCCTGTTTCTTAAGAAAGCCGGATGCCACGGCGTCAAGCTGGAAGGTGGCTCTTACATGGCATCTACCATTGAGAGAATTGTCAAGGCGGGCATTTCTGTTATGGGCCATATAGGCCTCACTCCCCAAACAGCAATAGCGCTTAGTGGATACAAAGTACAGGGCAGAGACCTGGAATCGGCAAGAAAGCTCATTGAAGACGCCAAGGCAGTGGCTGATGCAGGGGCCTTTTCACTTGTCTTGGAATGTATTCCGTCTGCTCTTGCAAAACAAATTACCGCGATTGTCCCCATCCCTACCATAGGTATTGGAGCAGGTCCACACTGCGATGGCCAGGTCCTTGTAACTAACGACCTGCTCGGGCTTTTTGAAAAATTTACACCGAGTTTTGTAAAACGCTATGCAAACCTCGCCCCGAAGATCAAGGAAGCATTAGACGACTTCATTGATGAAGTAACAAACGGTGCATTCCCAGGGTCGACGCATAGTTTTGGAGGCGGCGAGGAGTTTTTGGAAGAGCTTAATACCGGAAACAAGTAATTTATGTAACCGTTCACAGGGCACCGCATCTGCTTTGTTGCCTGCCTGCCGGCAGGCAGGTCGGGCACTTGAAGTACAGGAAGTACGTCTGCGTATCCGTACGCCTCGCATCTGCAGTACCCTGTGAACGGTTACTCTTTATTTTATCATTCCTCAATTTTTTCCGATGTTCTTCTGCTATTACTTTGATTTAGAAATATACTTTATTTTCAATAGGTTATAAATAGGCCCTTGATTCGCTTAATCTCGTAGATTGGGTTGAGAGACGGAGCCCCGAAACCCAACTTATCAAAAGTGGCCGAAGTAAAAATCAGAACATAATCAAAGTATGAGCGGAAGAGCATCCAAAACTCGATATTATTCTTTAATAAATCACAATCCCATGAATAAAAAACGGTTTTCTGTCAAAAAAACTATCACAGTATCCCTTAACGATTATCAGCTTTTGGAATTCCACAGACAGGCCGTAGCCCTGCTGCCGGATCCTGATGACCCCCGTCCCGGCCTTGCCATTATCACGCCGGGCAAAAGACCTGGTACAGAGAAACGAAGCTGTACCTGTTCGGGACTGTCTGAATCAAACTGTCTCCATGTCAAAAGACTTGCCGCAACAAGGGATAATTATTGCAAAAAATTATCCTGCCTTAATCTTGAAGAGGATTTCAAAAAGAGCGTCTGGCACAAGCTGGCAGTCTGTCTGGGAGAAAATTCTAATGAAACATTAAGGACCATTACCTTGAGCCATATAGGCCAAGACAACAGCAACCGGCTGATGGTAACCGGCAATGACGGAAACGATCTGGTGTCTTATAAGGGACAAGGACCGGATGCCCAAAGGCTATATGAACGTTGCCGGCTGACATTACACAAGGATGAAGTACCACACAGGGGGGCGGTTCTCCGTAGGCTCAGGCACCTGACTCGCACGGATATGGAAAAGATGCTTCTTGAACGTGGACACAAGTCCCGGCGCTATGCCTTAGAGGGCACCTTCTGGTTCATGTTCGCTTACCACTGCTATCGGGAATTCGGGAAGGACGGCATTGAACTGCGACCTTCGATCAACCAGCAGACCGGAGATTTTATGCTGTCATGCCTTGATGACTCGGGGCTGAATCTGTTTCATCTGTTTGTGCCCGGAACAAAGGTAAAAGCGTTGCTCAACAACCTGGGAGATCATCTTTCCAACCAGCACCGGATGTCCATCCATCCCGTACCCCTAAAAACCATATTCAAGATTTCCATGAACACCGAGCTTGACCTGGACATCCGTCCTCAGATCCAAATGATCCAGCAAGGGGGCGAGAGCAAATTTTTTGAGCAACAGGACCTGGAACGATTCCGTTATGGAGATCTGATATATATCAAGGAGCTGGGTATCCTGGCCCAGCTTGAACCGCCGGACAGCAAAAGACGCTTCAGTGCTCCGGTTCG
>JAYEFH010000319.1:0-1972 GCA_034658555.1 Thermodesulfobacteriota bacterium
GTGGTTTATCTGATTATAGAATGGCAGGTAAAGCAACGCGTGATCGGGGCCTTTGCAACTCCATTTGCATCCCTCTCCATGGCCTACGCATCTTTTAGTCCTAATATTGAAGATAAAATACAGCCTCTTATACCAGCTCTTAAGAGTAATTGGCTCATTGCCCACGTTGTCACGTGCTTCCTTGGATACGCATCTTTTGCTGTTGCCTGCGGACTAGGTGTTATGTATCTTTTTAAAAATAGATTCAGCGGGGGATCAGCGGGGATTATGGGTGTTATACCTGATTGCAAAGTCCTTGATGAGTTGATACATCAGACAATCGTCTTTGGTTTCCTCTGGTTGACCTTTGGCATAATTACAGGGGCCGTTTGGGCCAATGATGCTTGGGGTACGTACTGGAGTTGGGATCCAAAGGAAACCTGGTCATTGATAACCTGGTTTGTATATGCTACTGCCCTTCACGCAAGATTTGTCAAGGGGTGGGCCGGTCGCAGGATCGCCTACTTATCGATAGTGGGTTTTGTTTCAGTGATGTTTACATACTTCGGAGTGAATTTCCTGCTTGCGGGCTTACACAGTTACGGAGCACAGTAAATGTTGAATGCTGAATGTTGAATTAAGGTAGATAGTTTTAAATCTTTTTCTACAATTCAACATTGCCTATATAAAGGGGTTTTAATGTTTGGTTTAGGTACACAAGAGCTGTTGGTCATCCTGGTAATTGCCTTTTTTATCTTTGGAGGCAAGAAGCTTCCTGAAATAGGGGCGGGACTTGGAAAGGGGCTGAGGGCCTTTAAGTCCGGTTTGAAGGACCTTGAGAATGAGGTCGATTCGGAAAAGCTTCCAGATAACAAATCCGGCAGTTCATCAAAAACAGAAAACAAGAAAAAGATTTAGCGGCTTTATAGATTGTGTAGTATGCCTTTCTTAAAGCAAGCTATGATCCTCGCCGCGGGTCTGGGTACACGCTTGCAGCCCCTTACATTTCACTTACCCAAGCCTTTATTCCCGGTATTAAACAGGCCTTTGCTTCACAGATTACTCGACCAGCTTGAGGATGCCGGGTTCAGTAAGATTGTGATCAACTGCTTTCACCTCGCACATCTGGTGCTGGAGATGGTGGGGTCTTATAAGGCCAGGGCCGAAATTGTAACACTGGTGGAACCATCACTGCTGGGAACCGGCGGGGCGCTTAGAAATGCCTTGCCTCATATCTCAAAAAACGAGCCCCTGCTTGTTATAAACGGAGATGTGGTAACAGATCTGGATCCGGCCCGGGTAGTTAATCTGCATCAGCACCATGGAGCTATGGCATCACTGGTGGTCCACAAGAGGGAGCCGTGGAACAATGTAGCTGTGATGGATGAAAAGGTCTCTGGTTTTAATTACAGCGCCCCGGATGCCATGGCCTTTACAGGTATTTCCGTATTGGAGCCGGAATTTATCAGGACTATCCCTGAAGATGGTCCAAGTTCCTTGCTGGATACATTAAAGGTCATAATTGATCAGGGTGGTCGCTTACAGGCCATTAGAGCTGATCACATTTCAGGTCATTACATATGGGAGGATATAGGATCGCCCGGAGGATACCTGTCTGCCCATAAAGTGCTTTTTGCAAGTAAAAATAACAGGTGCCTGGTTGGTCAGGGCACTGAGTTGCCTGGCGATCTTATATGGAAAGACTGGGTCTCTATAGGGCCTGGAGTGAGCTTAGGATCTGGTATTACTCTTTGCAGGAGTGTGATCTGGGAGGGGAGCGATGTCCCTTCCGGAGCAGTTCTTAAGTATTGTGTTTTTAGTCCTTATTGCTCTGTTTTCCGTGTCAACCGGAATAAGTGTGGTCAATTCTTATAATTTTTCATAATATTTTTCAAATTGAGTGGTATAATACTCCCCAAAATCTGGACCACCAATTAAGATAGAATTTTTACCTCTCCATCAAGGAGAAAACAGATGTCAGTAATACGAAAAA
>JAYEFH010000320.1:0-1968 GCA_034658555.1 Thermodesulfobacteriota bacterium
CATCATTGTCTATGTCAACTAAATCAGGACTGCTGTATGAACCTGAATCTATCACTTCACCTAATGTGCCACCAGGTACAACCGTATCCACGAAGTCAAAAACTCCGTCACCTTCAAAATCCCATTCAAGCTTGTTAATCGTACCATTTTCGTCAGTACCTTTACCGACTAAGGCCACCTGCAAAGGCGCTCCACCATTTGAGGGAGTTGCCGCGGCAATAGCTGTGGGATAACCTTGCGGGTTTGTGCCTTCACTAACTGTAATAGCTATCGATGCTGAACCTGTAAGCCCTTCATTATCAGTAACTGTTAATGTGGCGTTGTATGTGCCTGCCTGTATGTAAGTATATTCGGTATTCATCGAGGCAATCAGATGCTTATCATTGACGCCGTCTCCATTGAAATCCCAATCATAATATTCCGGACTTCCGTCAAGGTCCTCACCATTTGCGAAAAATGTGACTGTAAGAGGCGCTTCTCCGCTGGTGGGGAATGCCCCAGGCTTGGAAATCGGCGGGCCTGATACGGAGATTAAAACTGAGTCAGTATCAATCAAGCCGTCATCATCAGTAACTCTGAATACAGCTATATATTTGTCTGGTTCGTTGTAAGTATGGCTTGTGGCGGCAGATGTCTCTGAGGAATAATCATAGATGTCATGGCTTGTAAACTTCCATTCGTAAAGGACAATTGTTCCATCCGGATCGGTTCCTGTTCCGGTAAAATTTACGTTCAGGGGAGCATGGCCAGTGGAAGGAGTGGCAGTACCGATGGCGGTGGGAGGGCTACCCACCGTTGGTAGCTCATCGCGAAGATGATTCGCATACTGAGCAATAATCATTGCATCGATTATATCCACCTTT
The DNA here is from genome assembly GCA_034658555.1 of Thermodesulfobacteriota bacterium. Classification (GTDB taxonomy): domain Bacteria; phylum Desulfobacterota; class Dissulfuribacteria; order Dissulfuribacterales; family UBA3076; genus UBA3076. Next base: position 864 of record JAYEFH010000320.1, read on the forward strand.
CCGTCGCCGTTTACATCTGCATCATCCGAATTGGGCAGGGAAGGCACCAATTCTACCAAAAATCTTGAGATGAAGTCAGCGTCTTCGATATTAACCTCGCCATCAGCATTGGCATCACCAAGTATCCCGGCCCGGACCGAGCCTTCCATAAGGAAGAAAAGAGAAGCAGCTATGAAAAAGGCAATTATAAAAGCGCTCCCCCTTTTTTTCTTCATCATTACGATTGAAGCTAAACCCAACAACAGGCAGAAAATAATCATACCCCATTGCGAAAGGGTCGGGACCGGAACGAAATCGCCTTGAACGGTTACCGAACCATCAATGGATTTTGTGGGGCTGATCTGGCTGCCGCTGCTATCAGATAAGGAGATGACATTGATATGGAGCACACTGGTGTCACCCGGATTCCCAACAACCTTGAAGGTAATATTGGCCACATTGACTACCCCGGCAGGCAATGTCATGCTGGTAGAATTAAAGGCATTAAATGGGGTTGCACCGGAAGAGAAGGTAGCGGGATTAGCGAACGGATCAGCGCTGAATTCTGCGGCCGTTCCCCCGGAAACACCCTGAACATTCACCACAAAGGCATCATAGGTAACTGTAAAGTTATAGGCTCCAAAAGGATTTATGCCTGCATCCACCGTGACTGGGACCTCGAAGGTGCCTCCTTGGGCTGGATTGGTTCCGGGAGAACCTATGGTGACATCTCCGGTTGTAGCCCAAATCGGTGACACAGTGAGAAATGAGCACAGGATCAAACATAATATAATGAATTTTCCCCTCTCAATACCTTCCATCGCGCTCTCCTTACAAAATTGCTATTCTCTCTGTTGTTACGGCAGTCAAAACATGGAAGATTCCCTGCGGCAAGCTTAACACCCAGCACCTCTTTGTAACGGCGTCATGAAGAAAAACCTGATCTGCAAATATGAGAAAGTGCCATATATTATGTAGTTTTCTCACCACAAAGATTTTCAGTGAACCCTGAACGGTTATTATGTATTTTTAATCGGCATTCTTCATTTACCACTTTACGCTTTTAATGATCCCGGTACAAAAAAGATGAACTCCCATATATTTATTAACCGATTTGGACGAGGGA
>JAYEFH010000321.1:0-8795 GCA_034658555.1 Thermodesulfobacteriota bacterium
CCCTGAGGGGACTCGTCCTTCCCGTAGGCGGGATTAAGGAAAAGGTGCTGGGTGCCCACAGGGCCGGGATAAAAGAGATTATTCTGCCCAAGCGCAATGCCGGGGACCTTGATGAAATACCTTCCCAAGTCAGGGAGACCATGAAATTTCACTTGATATCCAGGGCGGATGAGGCAGTAAGTGTGATATTCAAATCTAGAGGACGAAAAAAACGTCAGGTTGACACCTCAAGACGAATTAAGTAGTTTTCTTTGATTTTACTGATTATTGTTGAGGAACGAGGGGCAAGGGTCAACCAAAAAACTGAACAGTTGATTCGTGCAATCAGTGCCGGCGAACTACGAACTACAAACCATAAGTTATGGACTACAAAAATTGTCGACGTAAAAGAGCATGTTTGATAATCTGAGTAAGCGTCTTGATTCCGTATTTAAACGCCTTAAGGGTTACGGAAAACTTTCAGAGAAAAATATCCAGGAGGGCCTGAGGGAGGTTCGCCTGGCCCTTTTGGAGGCGGACGTAAACTATAAGGTAGTAAAGGACTTCATTGCTCGGGTGAAAGAACGGGCTGTAGGGCAGGAGGTGATGGAAAGCCTGACTCCGGCCCAGCAGGTTATAAAAATAGTCCACGAGGAGCTTATAGCCCTACTCGGGGGCCATAATAAAAGGCTCGATCTGACTGGACGCCAGCCTGCAGTTATACTTCTGGTGGGTCTTCAGGGTTCGGGTAAGACCACCACTGCTGCAAAGCTTGCTCGCCGGCTGAAATCAAAGGGTCGAAAACCCTACCTTGTGCCTGCCGATGTTTACAGGCCCGCGGCCATAAAGCAGCTACAGATTCTTGGGGACCAGTTAAAAATTGATGTATTTCCTTCGGAGTCGGCCATGTCTCCTGTGGATATAGCCAGACAGGCAGTTGCCAAAGCGGAAGTTGCTCGTCTCGATACGGTTATCATTGATACTGCAGGCCGTTTGCACATAGACGATGCCCTAATGGGGGAACTCCGGGAAATAAATGCCATGGTATCTCCTCAGGAAATTTTGCTTGTGGCAGACGCCATGACCGGACAGGATGCCGTCAATGTAACCCAAAAATTTGACCACGAACTTTCGATTACAGGCGTTGTGCTTACCAAGATTGAGGGTGACGCCAGAGGCGGTGCAGCCCTTTCAATACAAGCAGTTACAGGAAAATCCATCAAGCTTGTAGGTGTCGGTGAGAAACTTGACGCCATGGAGCCTTTCCATCCTGACCGGATAGCCAACCGAATTCTCGGAATGGGGGATGTCCTCGGCCTGATTGAGAAGGCCCAGGATACCATTGACCAGAAAAAGGCCCTGGAGCTTCAGAACAAGCTGAAAACGAACAGTTTCACCCTGGAGGACTTCAGAGACCAGCTTCAGCAGATAAGAAAGATAGGAAATCTTGAACAAATTATTTCCATGATTCCCGGTCTAAACAAGATGAAGCAGTTGAAGGGGTTGGCCCCTGACGAGAAAGAACTCATACGGGTAGAGGCTATTATTAACTCCATGACACCCCAGGAACGTAGGCATTACACTATCATCAATGCCAGCCGGAGAAAGAGGATCGCCAGTGGTAGCGGCACTGTGGTCCAGGATGTAAATCGCCTGCTTAAAAATTATACGGCAATGAACAAAATGCTCAAAAAAATGAGGAAAACAAAGTTTAAACAGTTCCCTAAAGGGCTTTTGCCCTTTTGAATTAGTGCCCTTCGGGCGAGCTGTTAGCTGTTGAGCCGTTGAGCTTATCAGCTTATTAATAAAATTGACCCAAAAATGGAAATTCCTATACTATTGAATTATTTTCGGAGGTAAATATGGCAATAAAGATTCGTTTGACCAGGCAGGGACGCAAGAAAAAGCCGTTTTATCGTGTGGTAGCGGCAAACTCCGAGGCTGCAAGAGATGGAAAATTTCTCGAAATCCTCGGAACCTACGATCCTCTAGAGGACCCGGCGGAATTCAAGATTGACTCATCCAAGGTAAACAAATGGCTGGGTTTGGGCGCTAAGCCCTCAGATACAGTGAGGTCCTTGCTTAAAAAAGCCAGACACCCGATGGAACCTGCTCAACAGTAAAACACTATACTACCGGCCACACAAGGACATTGACTGCGGAGACTAACGATGAAGGAGCTGGTTGAATATATAGCAAAGGCACTGGTAGATAATCCTGAGGCGGTGAAGGTAAACGAGGTCGAAGGAGAACAGACATCGGTTCTGGAACTTAAGGTATCCAAGGAAGACCTTGGAAAGGTGATAGGCAGGCAGGGGCGTACCGCTAGAGCAATGAGGACCATACTCAATGCTGCATCCACAAAACTGCGGAAGAGGTCGGTCTTAGAAATACTTGAATAGTTGATGGGTACTGATACCTTGTTTTTTGCCCTTGGCAAGATCGTAAAGACCCATGGAATATATGGTGAGGTGCAAGTGTATTCCTACTCGGATGTAGAGTATTTTTTAGACTACAAGAACATTTTTGTTCAGGGCAAATACGGCGACAAAATGCCTCAAAGGGTTATTAAGGCCCGAGTCAAAAAAGGTCAAAGCGTGATCCTGGCACTTGAAGGTGTAATTGACAGGACACAGGCAGAATTTTTTGTGGGTAAAGATATTTTTCTGGATAGGGCCAAGCTGTCGCCACTGGCTGAGGGAGAGTATTACCGGCACGAGATTGAGGGACTTTCCGTGGTGAGTGCCGAAGGAGAGGAATTGGGAATTTTATCTGATGTCTTGGCAACAGATGCCCATGATGTCTATGTAGTTAAAGGTGACAAAGGAGAGATCCTTGTGCCTGCTGTTGAACAGATGGTGAAAAAAATCGACCTTAAGAAGGGTGTCATGGTGGTGGATCTTCCCCCTGGCCTTGTTGAGGTCAATGCTCTTTGACATAATTACTATCTTCCCCCATTTTTTTGATTCATCCTTAAAGGAAGGGGTGGTGAAGAGGGCCATTGATGCGGATATCCTGAAGGTCAGGACAGTCAACCTCAGGGATTTCACTACAGACAGGCATCGGACCACTGATGACAGACCCTTTGGTGGTGGAGAGGGCATGGTGATGAAGCCCGAACCGATCTATAAAGCCCTTGATGTCCTGAAAAAAGAGCCGCCAAAAGCCAAGATCATTTTGCTAAGCCCCAGTGGAAAGTTACTTGATCAGGCTTTGGCCGGAGAACTTGCTCAGCTCCAGCGGCTTATCCTTATATGTGGCCGATACGAAGGAGTGGATGAGAGAATCCGAGAGCACTGCGTAGATATTGAGTTGTCTGTCGGAGATTATATTCTGTCCGGCGGCGAAATCGCCGCCCTTGTAGTGATAGAGGCCGTTAGCAGGCTTGTTCCGGGTGTCCTGGGATGTGAGTCATCAGCAAAGAATGATTCTTTCAGTGACGGGCTCCTGAAATTTTCTCAATACACCCGTCCCAGGGTCTTTAATGACTGGGAAGTCCCTGAAGTATTACTGTCCGGCGATCATGCAAAAATTGCAAAATGGAGAAAGGAGCAATCACTTGGTCTTACTTATGAACACAGGCCGGAACTCCTTAACAGTACCCGATTAGATGAAAAAGATATTAAATATCTCAGGAGCCTGGGGTGGGAAGAAAGCTGATCTACCTTGCCCTGGTCCATTATCCGGTCCTGAATCGGCACGGTGAGTTAATAGCCTCGGCCATTACCAACCTGGACATCCATGATATAGCAAGGCTGGCCCGGACCTATGAGCTGTCGGCATATTATCTGGTTACTCCATTGTTTGATCAACAGGTATTGGCAAAAAGCCTGATTGATCACTGGCTGGAAGGAGTCGGGGGGGATATCAATCCGGATAGACGGGAGGCCTTTGGGCTTATAAGGATTGCGGAAGATATTGAAAAGGTTTGTAGCGACATAACCCTTGAGACAGGAAGACGCGTTCTTGTATATGCCACTACTGCCAAGAAACGGCCGAATTCTGTGGATTGGTCCGGTTTGCGAAAAAAGATAGAAAATCAAGGCCGTGACAGCATTTTGCTTCTTTTCGGCACTGCTTCCGGATTTGATAACAGTGTGCTTGAAAGTGTTGATGGAGTAATTTCCCCCATAGAGGGTAATCGGGAATACAATCATCTGCCGGTCCGCAGCGCAGTTGCAATAACTTTGGACCGGCTTTTGGGGAATAGAAATTAATAAAATGTTGAATGCTGAATGTTGAATTATGGTAAAAGGTTTTATTAATTTGGCATTCAATATTTCCAGGAGGATATAACAGATGGAAATTTTACGTAGACTTGAATTTGAAGAGATGCGAACGGATATTTCGAGATTCAGGCCTGGAGATACGGTGCGTGTCCATGTCAAGATTCGGGAAACAGAGGAAAAGGAACGTATTCAGATATTTGAAGGCGTGGTAATCAGCCGCAGGGGCAGCGGCATGTCTGAGAGCTTTACTGTAAGAAAGATCTCTTACGGCGTTGGCGTAGAGCGCATTTTCCCCATACACTCTCCCAGAATCGAAAAAATAGAATTGGCAAAAGAAGGCCGCCACAACCGGGCCAAATTTTACTATCTACGTGGTCTAAAGGGCAGAGCTGCAAGGCAAAAAGTAAGTCGTCGTACTTGATTTCATGTAAGCGTTCACATGGCACCGCACCTGCTTTGTTGCCTGCCTGCCGGCAGGCAGGTCGGGCACTTGAAGTACAGGGAGTACGTCTGCGTACCCTCCGCCTCGCATCTGCAGCACCCTGTAAACGCTTACAGTTTGGTGTGCGGTAAAACATGCGTTGTAATCCCGTGAACTGTTACGATTTCATGAAGACCGGGGGCAGAAATTCCGGACGGGATCTCTTGTACTTTGAACGAAGTCTGTGGGACCATGATCTCAATCCGGTTGCTGGTCTTGACGAAGTCGGTCGCGGGTGTCTGGCAGGGCCGGTAGTAGCGGCTGCTGTAATATTTTCACCTGATATTCATCTTTCAGATGTCAGGGATTCAAAGGTCCTTTCCTCAAAACAGAGGGAAGGCCTTAACGTAGCGATAAGAGAAAAGGCCCTTGCGGTTTCTGTGGCCCAGGTGGAATCTGCTGAAATAGACCGGATAAATATCCTTAGAGCCAGCCTTAAGGCAATGGCCCAGGCCGTTGATAATCTGGACCTGCGGCCCAAGGCCTTAATTATTGACGGTAATCAACCAATTCCTCATATTTTGCCTCAGAAGACTCTGGTCAAGGGAGACCAGAGGTCTCTTTCCGTAGCAGCCGCCTCAATAGTGGCCAAGGTCTTTAGAGACAGCCTTATGGAAGAGATGCACCGGAATTATCCCCATTACAATTTTGCAAGTAACAAAGGCTACGCAACTTTAGAACACCGTGAGGCTATCAAGCTCTATGGCTGTTGCCCGATCCACAGAAAAACCTTTAAAGGGGTGCGGGAGTACACAACAATATCTCAGGAGTACGATTGAGACCCGGATATGCCAAGGAATTAGGGGAAAAGGCAGAAAGACTCGCTGAAGCCTTTTTCATAGAAAAGGGATATCATATCCTTGAGCGAAACTACCGGGTGAGGTGCGGTGAGATAGATCTGATCCTTGAGGACCGCTCACGGATAATTTTTGTGGAGGTAAAGTCCCGTGTAAACGCTAAATATGGTCTGCCCCAGGAGGCAGTAACCTATCACAAAAAGCTTCAGATTATACGTGTTGCCAAGTGGTACCTCCAGAAAAAGGGTTGCTTGGAAAGGGAAATTCGATTTGATGTCTTGGCAATCATGTTTCATGGTACTGGAAAACCAATCATTGAACATATACCCTGGGCATTCGACATAGAAGAGTAAAAAATCAGCAGGACGCCTTACCCGCCTCTTTGTCAACCATCGTTTTCGATTTTGGGGAAAAATTAAAGAACTTGGTGGACATGCGCAAAAAGCCGGAGCGTTTTTCGCATCAACATCATTTTGTGTAAAACTTTACATCCGCCAATTTCATTCTTCCTTATCAAAAATCACCAAAAATCACGCATCAGGATAGCAATAGGGGCACAAAACCAAAAAAGAGCTACAAGCAAAAGCCTGTAACTCTTTGATTTTACTGGGGTGGACGATGGGAATCGAACCCACAGCCTTCGGGGCCACAACCCGACGCTCTAACCGTTGAGCTACGCCCACCATTGATTTTTTATTATATTACCATATATTTTCCGGATTTGCACACGTTCGATGTTTGTTGTTATCTCCTTATTTTAAAAAAAAATCTTCAAAATATTGAACAAAACGCCTGGAAAAATCGATAAAGATAATAGTCTGGAATTCAGCCATAGGCATAAGAGCGTAAATACTCATGACAAGTGACTTTGAATAGCTGTAAACTATATGATTGGTTGTGGTAAAATGGGCGTTGTAATCCCGTGAACTGTTATATTATTTCTTGATGGGTAACAAAAACAATTGGATATTTGAAATAAAAATTATATACTTGAATATTTTGCTGGGGAAAACGTTTTTAATGCGGAACACCGGCGGGTACTTTTTAGTAAATCCGCCCTTGCAAAAGAGGAAATTCTGACTAGTATCGACTAGAGATTCCCAAAGGATAGCAATGTCAAATCAGATCATAATCAGCACTTTTTTAAAATGAAACCAATGAATTTTCCTTGTATTAAAAAGGTATCCCTTCTTTGTTTGCTGTGTCTTATCTTTGGCTGTTCCGCAGCCAAAGTCACAAACGTGAACCAGCCCGAAAAAGAAATTCTTATTCAGGATAGTAAAAAATTCCCGGCCGACGGACATACAGTAGGACTTTTAGAGAATTCCAAGGGTTACAGTAAAGCTAAAGGGAAAGAACAGAACGTAAAACAATATCTTTTAGATGCCGCCCTGGATTATTGCAAGGCATCCCAGGAATTCTGGGCTGAAGGTTACCTGAATAAAGCCATTGATGCCTTGGATCAGGCGTATGGGCTTATCGTAAAGGTAGATCCGGAAAGTGATCCGGAATTTATCCAGCAAAAAGAAGACCTGAGATTTATGATTTCCAAGCGAATTTTGGAAATCCACGCATCGCGATATACGGCAGTAAACGGGAATCACAAGGCCATTCCTTTGATCATGAACAGCCATGTAAAACAGGAGATCCAGAGATTCCAGGGATACGAAAAGAAATTCTTTATAGAGTCTTACAAACGTTCAGGGAAATACCGGGACGAAATCGTTAATGCCTTGAAAGAAGCAGGACTGCCTGAAGATCTTTCATGGTTGCCCCTTATCGAAAGTGGGTTCAAGGTGAAGGCTTTATCCCGTGCCCGCGCCCTTGGACTGTGGCAATTCATTCCCTCCACGGGCTACAAATTCGGCCTTAACAGGGATACATGGATTGACGAAAGATTGGATCCTGCCAAATCCACTGCCGCAGCCATTTCATATTTAGAGGAATTGCATCAGATATTTGGGGACTGGACTACTGTTCTCGCAGCATATAACTGCGGTGAAGGAACGGTGCTCCGAAAAATTCGCAGGCAGAAAATCAATTATCTTGATAATTTTTGGGATCTATACAAAAAACTCCCAAGGGAAACTTCTCGCTATGTTCCCAGATTTTTGGCTACGCTTTATATAATAAAAAATCCGGAAAAGTATGGAATTATTTTGGATGAACCGGACAAACCGACACCCTATGAAATGGTAACCATTGAGAAACAAGTCAATTTAAAGACAGTTGCCGCCAACCTGGACATACCTGCCAAAGACCTCGCCGCACTGAACCCGGAACTGCGCTATAATGTCACTCCATGTGTCCCCTATGCCATCAAGGTGCCTCTTGGAAAAGGCGCAATCCTTCTTGCCAAAATCGCAGATATTCCAGAATGGTCTCCACCAAAAAGGGCTTATGTGTATCACAGGATTCGGAAAGGAGAAACACTCTCAATTATAGCCCTTAAGTATCATACGAGTGTTCGGAATATTATCCAGGCAAATAATATTCGCAGAAAACATTTTATACAATCCGGACAAAAACTAAAGATACCTGTTGCCGGTAGAAAAACCCCCAAATTATTAGCCAAAGGTGCTGCGACTCTTCATAATGGAAAATATTCAGTGAGAAAAGGGGACTCACTGTGGCTTATCGCCAGAAGCTTCAACACAACAACAAAGGAACTTTGCAGGCTCAACAATTTGTCGTCAACTCTCCTTCATGTAGGCCAACAGTTAAACATTACAATAGAAAAACCCCAAACTGATTCTGAAAAAAAAGAAATGTATCGCGTCAAACGTGGAGATAACCCCTCACAAATCGCCAAGAAGCACAATATGTCTCTGTCCCGATTACTCCGCATCAATAACCTGAATATTAATTGCAGGATTTATCCGGGACAGGTGCTCGTGGTCAGCAACTAGTCACAGACAACCATATAAGTCATCCTTTGAAAAAGATAATTAGGATATTCGGCATCCTTCATGACAAGTCAAAAATAGTTTACACTTAAAATGATCTGTTAGTTATTAGCTTAATGATTATCAGGCTGCCCGCCCTGACAAGCAGGATATTTTGCTATGACAAACTTTATTGATTTTGTGTTTTGGCAGTGAAACTGGAAATTGGAAAAATACAAAAATGTAGATGGGTTACCTATTTTCTAATTTCCAGTTTCAACGTCAGCATTCAATTCGATAAAGTGGGTATCTAGTTTACTCAACCTGCTACAAGATATTGAAAGGCAGACGGAAGGCAGCTATTTTTGTTTTGGGTCCAACATACGGAATTGATTGAACAATTTGATGGATGTTTTGCTGACAA
>JAYEFH010000322.1:0-8750 GCA_034658555.1 Thermodesulfobacteriota bacterium
ATTAATATTCTACGTTTTCGTAGAAACATATTGGAGGTATTTTATGGCTCAGGCTCACACCCAGATATCAGCTTATATTTCGGAAGTGACTAAAGATTCAGTGGAACGGTATGTTCGGGCGCGCGGTATCAAAAAAGGTTTTCTGGTCGAATCCGCATTACTGCATCATCTTCAGGCTCTTGAAGAATTGCCTGCTGATATAATTATCCCGCCGCGCCTTGTTGTCAGCCGGGAATCAGGGGCGGCAATTCTGGAACAGCTTGAGAAACCGAATGAACCTACCGATGCCATGAAAAGGCTGTTTGAGGATGATTGAAGTTCGGATCCTCAAACCGTCGGATGATCGAACTCGCTTCCGGTCAGGCAATCCCGACCTGGATCGTTTTTTTGTCCGGTATGCAGGACAGAATCAGTTCCGGCATCATATCGGAACAACTTATATTGCCATTGAAAATGATCTAATAAAAGGCTTTGTAACAGTTTCTGCTTCCCACATCGAAATAGATCAACTTCCTGGTTCCCGGAAAAAGCGCTTACCAAAATACCCATTGCCTATTTTACGTTTAGCTCGTCTGGCAGTTGATGAGTCCGCCCATGGGTGCGGAATAGGATCATTACTGTTAAGGGCTGTATTTAATCTGGCCTGCGATATGGGAAAGAAAGTAGGGTGCGTGGGAGTGGTCGTGGATGCCAAACCTCATGCTATCAGCTTCTATGAGCGATATGGCTTTATAAGACTTGAGTCTCTGGAAGGTATTCTCAGTGATCGCCCTGAACCGATTCCGATGTTTCTTTCTCTTGGCCTCATTCATGAGGCCGCTGGATCCCGGGGCTAAATGCACAAAACCCACTTTGCTTTCTTTCAGCTTCCTCAAATAATGGATCAGACTGTATTCGTTCCTTTTCAGATTCAGCGTATATTTGAGGGTATGCTCCGGTCTTTCATTGAGTATGCTTATAAAATCTGATAGCTCAAATTTCTTATGTGGTGTTGAGCATTGTCATTGTATATCTTTTTTGATTGCGTATCGTCCTGATCGCACTTCTTACCTTAAAAAGGCTACAACAGTTAGGAAAGTATGGCTGATCATAAAAAGCATTATAGCTGACAGGAGGAATCCATTATATTTTTTGCTTGACACCGGTAATAGCAATAAAAGAACTATAATGATTGAAGGATAAACAATTCCAGCCCATAGAGGAGAGAAATAACGCAACAATTCCTGGACACCCAAAAAGAACCAGGGCCCTTTGACCAGCATGACCTCCGCGTCAGTGGGGGGAGCATCTAATGGCGCTTTACAAAAGAAGCAAATACCAAACACGATAAAAAGACACAACAATACATAATGCCCCTTGATCGCACGCTTTTTTAAATGGCTCCACAATGCCCAACCGCAGAGTAAACCCAGTACGAGAGCATGGTTAAAATAGACGCGGTATAATCCATCATGCTTCAAACTGAAAAAGAAACGGTTCAGTGCATCTCCGATAAAAGGTATGATCAAAACAAGTTGTTCGGCAATTCTACCGGCAGACACACCCACAATATCTCCTTTTAATATATATCCTGTAAAAAGGAGCAATATGGCACCGGGGATGGTCAGGACCAGCTTGATCCAACTGCACACCGGCATATTCAGATGGACACCGCGGCAAATATATTCTCCCACGTGAATCAAAAGAAAAAGGAAGAATGCTTGACTTGAATAATAATGAAGAGATCGCAGAAATGCACCATATGGAAGAGAGTTATCCATCGTAATTACAGAACTGTAAGCAGCAGTATAATCGTACTGATAGGCAACAAAAAGCCCTGACATTAGAGAAACAAGCAGATTCGCCAGGGCTATATCTCCGAACTTGAACTTAAGCATTGTCATCAAGCATCAAGTTCCACTATATAGCCCTCTTCCTTAGAGAACGTTACCAGGAACTCCTGCAGATCTTTTTTGGCCGGCCCGCGGATAACTTTTCCGTCCAGAGTATAACGGCTGTCATGGCAGGGGCAAATAAAGAGTTTGTTTTCCTTGCTGTAATTAACCCGACAGCCAAGATGGGTACACGTGCGTGAAATAGCACGCGGTGATTTTATGTCAGGGAAAAGGAAAAAATCAGACTCGACCAGAATATCATTTTCTCCCGGCGTGGCACGAACTCTGATCCTGACCGGCAATCTCGGAACCTTATGCACCACAAAAGCAAATACAGGGTAAAGTAACGCTCCCCAGAATCCAACCTTGGCCCATCTAATTAAACCGGTTAAAAACTTACGCCGCAGCATGTATTATATGGCCTTCATTTTGTTATAATGCACATTACTTCTCTGTATTGTTCTTTACTCAACATATTGATCACCTTGTTCTGAATTGCGAAGAATCTAAGGGTTTGTTCTATCCTGAGGTCGGCAACTTTATGAAGGAGCGGCCTCAATTCTTTTTCGCTTGCTTTTCCGCTAAAAAACTTTTTCTTTATTTGATACTCAATTGCCCTGATCTCCTTTGCTTTAGTTTTTAACACCTCATGTTCAGCGGATTTTGAAACTTCTTCTATTGCCTTATTTTGCTCTTCCGTAAACTTCAATACCTCCGGGTGATCTTTAAAAGTATGGGAAATACAAGGCAAGGCCTGCGGCATAAGAATGTAATCATGCGGCCGGATATCGTCTGGCGGCACCACCTTGGCGTCGTCGGCGGCATGGACAGCAGACAATAGCATGAGGAAAACGAAAAGGGTCAACAAAGAGCCTGTCATTACTTTTTTCATAGTTTTAAACCTCCTTTTTAAGATGGCAAGAACATGATATTATTGAATTCGTTGAATACTTTGAAAACATTCTATCCTTTGTCTTTTACTCAAAATCTCATACGAATACCTCCGAAATAGTTAATGCCGATAAGAGGAATTTCCAGGTCTTCCACCTTCTTGTCAAAGATATTGTCCACATTCACATAAATCTCCAGGTTTTTGGTTAAGTCTTTCGCAAGCCCCAAATGGCAGAGTGTATATGATTCCTCTTTGTCAGGTTCTATTAGATAGTCGCCCGTGTATTCCAACCAGAGATCAGCTCTAAAACCGTAGTCCTTGTCGGAATAAGATGTGTTGAGTATGGCCCAGTTCCTTGGCCGGGATTCAAGCCGTTCTCCAGTCTTTTTGTCCTTTGCATCAAGATATACATAGCTGCCCTTTATCGAAAAATTCTCCATCAGATCATACTTTGCTTCAAGTTCAATTCCCTGTATCTCTGCCTTATTGATATTCGTGAACTGAAAGACGTTTGGCTCAACCATCACTTTTGTGATGAGGTCTTTCACATCATTGTAAAAATAAGCTGTCCTGTAAGAGAATCGACCCAACTCTCCCTCAATAGCCGCTTCGTAACTCCTGCTTTTTTCAGAGTCTAGGTCCGGGTCACCGATAATATGTTTGCCAAAACGATAGGCGTTCAGATACAATTCGGCAGGTGTGGGGTTTTTAAATCCCCGGCCATAATTGGCTTTGATTCTAAAGTTAGGAAGCAGGCAGAAAGTTGCGCCTATTTTCGGGCTTAATTCATTTTCAAGCTCATCGCTGCCGTCGTAACGCAGGGCCGGGACAATCAGAAACCGGTCGGTGAGTTGCCATTCATCCTGGAAATAAACGGCGTAGTACTTGATTTTTGCCTCTGAGCCGGTTTTGGTCATCCCCTCCTTAGTGACTTGATACGCGCCTTCTCCTGTATTTAACCATGGACCCTCAAAATATTCATAGCGATATTCACCACCGAAAGTTAAAAAATGGTCGTCAAAAAAAACTTTACTGATTTTACCTTCGGCTACCCGCGTCCATCTATCCACTTTTCCAAAATCATTCAACTCTCCTTCTTTGACTGGTTTTCCCTTTAACATGGCGTCTTTATTGTATCGAGTTTCACTATATTTGTCGTAAACAGATGTATAAATCTTAAAAAAAGCATCTATTCCCTGTTGCTTGTGAGAAAGGCCCAGTGATAAGTCATATCTGTCATTGTCATCATAAATTTTATTTTGAATTTGAAATGGGCCCATTGTTGAAGTAATAATGCTTTCCTCTTCTTCATCCATTACACGTGCGTCAAAGGTTATGGCCGTGTCCTTGGTGAAATCGTAACTCAGTTTTAAAGCACCTGTTTTCAGTTTTCTGTCTGGTCGAGGGGTGTCACCATTTTCTTGAATATACGGGCTGGCATCAAATATTTGACCGGAAACGGATACACCCCATGGCCCCATCTCGTGTCCTCCAGCCATAAGGAAAAAAGACAGATCTCCATTTTGGCCGTCATTGTCGAATTGTCCATATTGCACTTGAGATTTAAAGGAAAACTTTCCGGGTCTTTTTGTAATGATATTGATAATGCCGCCAAGGGCATCGCTCCCATAAACAGCGCTCATTGGCCCCCTGACTATTTCTATCCGTTCTATATTTTCTGTAGTAATTCTATCTAATTCAAAACTGTAGTCGACTTCTCCTGCAACTCGTTTGCCGTCAATCATGACAATGGAATGCTCGCCTTTAAAACCCCTGATAAACGGTTCTTTCTGCTGTAAATTGACGCCGGTAGAAAGCTTGAGAATATCCCTTATGCGGTTAGCTGACCTGGCCTCGATTTCTTCCTCAGTAACCACTTCTACAGAAGCTGGGACCATAGAAAGATTAGCCTCTGTCCGAGAGGCTGTGACGACTGTCTTTTCAAGCCTGGCCGGCTCTAAACTTGTTTTTTTTGCCTTTTCTCTTTGCGTCACGACTGTTTTATTTTTCTTCAAAACCACCGTACCCTGGTTGGTAACCATGTGGGTCAGACCGGTGCCTTTCAGGATCTTTGTAAGGGCCTTGGCAGAGGTCTTTTTGCCGGAGACGCCATCGGTCATTTTGGCTTCCACCAGATTGTCCGAGTAGGCCAGGTTAATATCTGAAGTTTTCTGATAGATTTCCAGCGCTGATTTCAGGCTCTGGGCTTTGATATCATAGGTCAACTCTGATGCATCCATTTGTTCCGCAGCCATTGATTGCGCCTGTGCCAGAAAAACAAGTGCGATAGTGAAAATAAACAAGTGCATTGTCATTCTTAATTGTCTCATTACCCGTTTCCCTTCCTCCCGTGTTATATGAAGATTGACAATAACCCCAGTTCTGATAGAAAGAAAAACTGAGGGGCGGCCCAGCAAAAAAAACTTGCCGGGTCTTCTTCCCTTAGAAAGGCGGCCTCGCTTCCCTGGCCGGATAAAGGCCGCCTTTCACAATTTATTTTTTTGACAGGATAAACAGGATGGTCAGGATATAAGAAATATAAAAGATCCCGTTAATCCCGTTAATCCTGTCAAATTTATTTCTTCGACACAAGCACCACCGTATCGTCAGGTCTAATCTCGCTACTCAGGGAAAAGGAAACTTTAATGGCTCCTAAGATCTCATCCAGGTCATGGCTGTCAAAGGTCCCTGTGAAACGGCTGTTCCATAATTTTTTGTCCGGTAGTTCCAGCCTGACCCTGTGATAATGTTCCAATTCCTGCAAAACCTCCGAAAGCCGCCTGGAACGAAACACGATCTTTCCATGCCGCCAGGTAGACACCTCATCTAACCTGGCGACCCTTTTTGTGTTAAGCCGACCGGACCAGTTATAATCGACCCCTTCTCCCCCCTTTATTATCACTCCCTTCGTTAAGATGCCGGAATTCCTTTCAGGGTCAGTGGTTACCTGGACCCTGCCATCTTCCACATCCACGGCAACTTTTCCGTTTCGACTCCGGACGTGAAAAGCCGTCCCGAGGACTCGTACCATGCCCCGATGTGATTTGATCTGAAATGGCCTTTGTGGATCATAGGCCGCATGGAAAAAGACTTCGCCTTTCGACAAGTCTACTTTCCGCTGTGATCTGCCATAACGCACGGTAAGGCAGCTATCTCCATTCATTTCAAGTTTGGAGCCATCTTTTAGTGTGATTTTTTGTGTTTTGCCTATTTCCGTGTGATAAGTTATCTTCTCTCCCATAATCAGGGTCCAGTAATTCATTGTTTCCGGCCTGAAAAAGAGGATAGAACTGACTAGAAGGATCATGGCTGCAAGACCGGCCAACTGAAAGCCAGGACATGGAAAGAGACGATAGCGTTTTGACGCCACATGTATATCCGACAGGAAGGAAGGAGAGGGGAGAAACCCCACCTCCTGCCATGTCTCCTCCATCTCTTTGAAGGCAGCCCTGTGAGAGGCATCGGCCTTGAGCCATGACTCAAATTGATCCCTTTCGTCTTCGGAAAAATCCTCAGCCCGCGAGCGCACGAACCATTGCGCTGCCTGCTCAAGATATTCATCCGTCAAATTCTCTTTTTGTTTGTTGCCCATCCAGAAAATTTCCGCCTTTGCATAATAAGACGTACTAGGGCGGATTTTCCCCTATGAAAATTCTAAAAATTTTTACGGGATTAAATTAGCCACATACGGAGGAGCTTTTTTTGACAGGATACACAGGATGGTCAGGATATAAAAAACATAAATAAATCATGTAATTCCTGTTAATCCTGTCAAAAAATGGAAATTTTTAGACATTGAGATGGGAAAGGCTTTTTCTTAAATGGAGGATGGCCTTGGCCAGATGATTTTCCACTGTTTTGGGAGATATATCCAGGCGTTTGGCAATCTCTCGATAGGTGAGGTCCTCGAAGCGGTGAAGGATAAATACCTCACGGCAACGGGGGGATAGTTCAGACAGGGCCTTTTGAACGAGTTTCTGCCGCCGACGGGAATCAACCACTGCATCCGGAAGAGGTTCAGTTGAGGGCTGTGCCTCAATGTCAA
The DNA here is from genome assembly GCA_034658555.1 of Thermodesulfobacteriota bacterium. GTDB lineage: Bacteria > Desulfobacterota > Dissulfuribacteria > Dissulfuribacterales > UBA3076 > UBA3076. Next base: position 6,812 of record JAYEFH010000322.1, read on the forward strand.
TAGTCTCTGTGTGTTTTGAGCGAACCGCGCGAGTGCGAAGCACGTCTGTGGCCAGATTGCGGGCTACAGAAAAAAGATATGATTCAGGAGATTTCAGACAGATTGCACCATTGTGGCGCACCATACGCATGAATGTTTCCTGGGAAGCATCTGCGGCATCTTCATAGGAACCCAGCTTTTTTAAAAAGAAATTGCGGACACTATGATAACGTGCTTTGAAGAGCAGTTCAAAAAATTGTCCCTTTTTATCCATAATCAAGTCATTATTGAAATTTATCTTCAATAACAAAACCAATTCTGTTTGTCAAGAAAAGGCCTTAGATAATCGTGTGGGTCACATGATTTATTAAGTAGTTGATTCTCATGTCTGCCCTCTTTTTTTCATACAACACGTTAAGAACCTTTTTATAGCCGGAGGGAGATCCGAATTTGCGGCTTCAGACGCACAGGGTCGCCCTCCAATACTTCTTGACAATTTGGTTTTTACTGTTATAAATGCGTCTGTTTTGCAATAAGTTTTCAAAGGGGAATCGGCTGACTTTGGAAAAGAGGATTTATGCAGCAAATGCCTTGTTCAATGTAGCTAAGGTTGCAGTTGTTGATTTCCATTTTAAGCAAAAACAGGTTTGGAGGCATTCAAGGCCCTATTGCCTGGCACTTTTCCTTCTTTCCTTCTTACTCACCTCCTTGCTCTACCCAATGGTCCGCCCTCCGGCTGAGACCAGAGGGCGGACCGTCTTCTGGGCGGAGTTTCTGGAAACCGTAGATGTACGCAGCAAGGAGAACCAGAAGGAAGAGGATGCCTGGGCAGGGAAGAGGACTGAACTCACGCCAGGACCGTGGTGCTATGAGATGTTGATAACATAGGAAAAAATTAGAAGAAAAAACAGGAGGAAGTTAAAAAATGGCAAAAGCAATTCTAATCTATGGTACAGACACAGGAAATACAGAGACTTTATCCGAACCTATAGTTGAAGGACTGAAAGCAGGTGGTATAGAGGTTATAGTGAAGGATGTAGAAGATGCGAGTGTTAATGAGCTTGCAAATTACGACCTGATTGTGCTTGGCTGCCCGAGCTATGGTGGAGAAGAAGACGCAGAGGATATAGACAATCTGTTGGAAGGTTTTCATGATTTTTACAATGAAATGGAGAACATATCTTTAAGCGGGAAAAAATCAGCGGTTTTTGGTCCAGGTGATAGCGAGGAATACCCCGATACATTCTGCAAGGCAGTAGATATGCTTGAGGAGAGACTAAAAAAATGTGGAGCAGAGGTTATTGTTGATGGTTTCAGGGTTGATGGAGATGTTGATACAGCAATAGGAGATGCTGAATCCTGGGGATCAGAAGTTGCCCAAAATATATAAAGTTAGGTTGAGCGGTTAGCTGTTAGCCTTTAGGGTTTAGCTTTGAAAAATCAGTTGTCAATAAAATAGCCATCGACATGGCACAAGGCGTCCTTTCTTTTTCAGTTATGAACTTAGCGCCCTCCGGGCGGACTTCTCTGACAGGATAAACAGGATTTACATGATTTTTTTTATCCTGTTGATCCTGTTGATCCTGTCAAAAAAAGGAAGTTCCTATACTATTAAATTAAGAAGCCGCTACTTTGCCTGACGATCTGCAGTACCCAACGCACAGGGTCGCCCTGCGAAATTTCTTGACAACCCGGTTTTTACTGTTATAAATGCGTCCGTTTTGCAATAATTTTTAAGAGGGGATTTGGGCTGACTTTGGAAAAGGGGATTTGTGCAGCAAATGTCCTGTTCAGAGTAGCTAAGGGGTGCAGTTGTTGATTTCTATTTTAAGCAAAAATAAGTTTGGCGTGCGCTCAAGGCCCTATTGCCCAGCATTTCTCGTTCTTTCCTTCTTACTCACCTCCTCCTTGTTCCACCCAGTATGGTCCGCCCCGGCTGAGACCGGGGCGGACCGACTAC
>JAYEFH010000323.1:0-1946 GCA_034658555.1 Thermodesulfobacteriota bacterium
TGCAGATTGAGACCATCTTTCCGCTACTGGAAAATATGGGGCTGAATGGTGTAATCTTTTTGGATATGGGGAACTGCTGGGATGATAGTAAGGGTTACCACAATCAAACTACACGCATGTCTGTGGGACCCGGCATAAGGTGGCTGTCTCCCATGGGGCCCCTTCGCATAGAATGGGGTTTCAATATAAATAAAGAGGAAGGGGATGATACAAGTAACTGGGAATTCAGAATGGGAGGAAGTTTTTGAATTTGGTGATTTGGTGATTGGTAGACTATGAAGACGCTTGGAGAAATAGCACAACTGTTGCAGGGAGAACTCAAAGGACCACCTGAATTCAACGTCAGCGGCATACAGGCATTGACGGCTGCGGGGCCGGATGAAATAAGTTTTGCTGTCGGATCCCGCTATAGGGAAGAGGTGGAGAAGAGCATGGCAGGGGCCTTGATACTTCCAAAGGACTGGCCCGACCTACCGGATCGCCCATCTATTCTGGTTAAAGATCCATATCTCAGCTATGCCTTAACAGCATCCGCTTTTTCGGATAAGCCTTTCAGCGCTTTGGGAGTGAGTCCGAAGGCACATGTCGGATCGAATTGTGAAATAGACCGGAATGTCAGCATATATCCCGGAGTATTTATTGGTGACAATGTGCGCATCGGTCCATACGTAACACTCCACCCAGGAGTGTATGTGGGAAATGATGTGTGTATTGAGGACAAAACAACCCTTTATCCCAATGTAGTAGTGTATGAGGGCTGTCGCCTGGGGAAAAGGGTGGCTGTACATGCAGGCACGGTGATCGGAAGCGATGGGTTCGGTTATGCCCGGCGTGGTGAATCCCATATAAAAATCCCCCAGATCGGCATAGTCGTGATAGAGGACGATGTGGAGATAGGCGCCAACGTCACCATAGACAGGGCAGCCCTTGGAGAAACCCGTATAGGCCGGGGCACCAAGATCGATAACCTCGTACAGATCGGCCACAACGTGTCTATAGGGGCTGACTCATTGCTTGTGGCCTTTGTCGGCATCGCAGGGAGTACTCGTATAGGTAAGGGAGTGGTGCTGGGAGGACAAGTCGGTGTAGGAGGTCATATAGAACTGGGAAATCGGGTCATGGTAGGTGCGCAATCAGGAGTTGTCAAAAGCCTGGCGGCAGGCGAGGTGGTTACAGGGTCTCCTGCAATGCCTCACAAATTGTTTTTAAGGGTTGGAAGCGTTCTCAAGCACCTTCCTGAGATGGTAAAGCAAGTCCGTGATCTTAAAGGACGTATAGACAGACTTGAAGACAGGTTATTAGGAAAAGAAAATGGAAACGATGCGTAGCCAACTCCGAATACAAGACATCTCGGCCCTGTTGCCTCACAGGTATCCCTTTTTGCTGGTTGACCGTGTTTTGGGCATTGAACCTGGTGTAGGCATCAAGACACTCAAAAACGTTACAATAAATGAGCCTTTCTTTCAGGGTCACTTCCCTGGAGAGCCCATTATGCCCGGGGTCCTTATCCTGGAGGCCATGGCACAGTCAGGGATCATTTTTGCCAAGAATACAGATCCGGAGGGTCTTGAGGACAAGCTGCTGGTATTTGCAGGGATGGATGGGGTGCGCTTCAGAAGGCAGGTGATCCCTGGCGACCAGTTGATTATGGATTTAAAACTCATAAAACGTAAATCGATTATATGGAGGATGGAAGGTAAGGCATCCGTCGATGGTAAAGTCGCGGCAGAGGCTGTGCTTATAGCAGCCACTCAATGAACTAGATTTTAGCTTATTAGCTTAAATCTAATTTAAGCGATTAGCTCTTAGCCATTAGCGTTTAGCTTTTAGCTTTGGGAAAGCAGGGTATGACGTTAATTAGGAATAACACCCAATGGGTGAAAGTCTGTAATAGTAAAATATCCTGTAATCATTAAACTAATAGCTAAAGGCTAATCGCTCAATTT
>JAYEFH010000324.1:0-1930 GCA_034658555.1 Thermodesulfobacteriota bacterium
GCCCCTTGATTGCGACTACGTGCTCTTTGATGGCTTCCATAGTCTCGGGCGGCAGCCATTTCCCTGTCTGCTGATGGGCCTTTTCACCCGCGAGGATCTCCTTCCACGAGATCTTTTTCTTTCCTCCATAGGCCTTTTCCACCGCGGCATCCAGTACCAGCCTGGTTGCCTTCCAGATATCAGGGCCTATACCATCACCTTCAATGCAGGGAATGATCGGCAAATCCGGCACGGAAATGGTGCCGTCGTCTTCAAGTACAATTTTCTCAGGGATGTCACTCACAGTAAGTTCTCCTTTCATTCAAGTTATACTGCACTACATCAAGTGTAAAATGTAAAAACCAACACAGTCAACGCAACATATGCCGCATCACTAACCCATTGCTGCTTGAGGTTCTATTGTCTCAAACTCTATTTTTCGCGTTTGGGTAATCCGCCGGGAAGCATCGAGTATCTCAAGAGAAATCAGATTGCCCTCATGATCATAGTCCAGAATTACCCCTGGTTTGTCTTCGTCACTTTCATCCACTCGGGTATTTTCTTTAAAAATTATATTGAGCGTATCTGTTTGGGGATCGTAAAATACTTTCATTGTTCTTCCCTCCAGTACTTATCTATCTTGCTCGTTCTATAAGCTGTCACAATTTCGCGCGGCTGTCTGTCCATGTCCAATAACACTCGAACCAGAAAAAGTTTTTCAGAACTCCCCATGGGAACACGCGACTGGAATACGTACCGGCCTTGTTGTATCTCCCAATGCTGTTCCGGATTTTCGATCACCGTAGCCACGATTTGTTTGCTCAAACCACGCTGTTCCATTTCAAAAAGTGCATGTTGTGTGAATATGTATTCCTTGTCTGATGGATTTCTCATTATCATTACATCTGGCGTGATAACTCCAGGTTGACGTTGATCAGCGGTGCGCAGGCACGTTCTTGCACATTTAGCCCAAGTACTTCAAATAACTAATTAATTTATAGCTAGTGATAGTTGTTGTCAAATACTTTCGACCGTGCGGTTAGCCGTTAGCGGTTAGCCATTAGCTTTAAAAAGGAGTAAAGATGAGAGATTCTAGAGAACTCAAAGTATGGGAGAAAACCCATCGTCTTACGCTACAGGTCTATAAAATCACAAAAAAATTTTCTTCTGATGAACAATTTGGACTTACTGCTCAGATGCGCAGGGCTGCGGCATCCGTTCCGACGAACATCGCTGAAGGTTGCGGAAGAGATAGTGAGCGAGAACTTGCCAGGTTTATGAGCATCGCCGGCGGATCTGCAAGTGAGGTGGAGTATCAGCTACTTCTCGCTTGCGATCTCAATTATATACAGGATGAAACATATAGAGAACTTAATCAACAGATCAATGAGATAAAGAGGATGTTGAACAGTTTTATCCAAAAGCTAACCGCTAATGGCTAAAAGATAACCGCACAGATCGAATACTTTCAGACAAGCTCTGGCGCTCGGAGTCTGTAAGGATCAGATGACTAAGCAGCCTCTTCACTCCATGGCGGGATTCGGTACAACCAACATAAAGCCAAGGTTGACAATCATGGATTCCGGTATTTATTTATTGGAATGAATTCCATGGATTACAATGCTTTTTTTGAAAATGCACTTAAGGATGCAATAACCGCCCACAAGGAAAGCCTTGAGTCCTGCGGCCAAAAGCTCATTGAGCTTTCGCAATGGACTTGCAGGGCCTTTGAGAACAATGGCAAGATTATCCTCTTCGGAAACGGGGGGAGTGCTGCTGATGCTCAACATATAGCAGCAGAGTTTGTAAACCGTTTCCGCCTGGAGAGGAAACCACTTCCTGCCATCGCCCTTACTACAGATACATCTGTCCTCACTGCGATATCAAACGACTACGACTTTAGCCAGGTATTCTCCAAACAGGTCCAGGCCCACGTCCATCGGGCCGGCAA
>JAYEFH010000325.1:0-1922 GCA_034658555.1 Thermodesulfobacteriota bacterium
CCGGAAGAGCCTCACATTCTGTTTTTCCCGGCAGAGTACGACAGTGAAGCAGATATCATTGATCTGGCAACCGGGTTTGGGCATTTCGGCATTACCCTTATAACAATGGACTATCGCGGATGCTGGAAGAGTAGCGGAGAACCATCCATCAGCGTCCTGCCCCGGGATGCTGAGGCCTTTTATCGGGCTGTAAAAAACTGGTATTCCACAGAACAAAGGACCGGCCCTGTGATATTCATGGGCCGTTCCCTTGGATCTGCTGTTGCGCTGGATCTTGCCTGCCGCCACGACGATGACTCCATGGCCCTTATAATGGAAAGCGCCTTTGACTTGACAGAAGGCTTTCTTTCGAGCAAGGGAATTCGAATAAACGAATCCGGGCTTTCCGGAGAAGACCCTTTTTCAAACCGCTCTAAGATGAGTAACTACAGCAAAGCAGTCCTCTTTCTGCACAGCCACCGAGACGGAGTCATATCTCTAAACCAGATTGAGTGGCTGGTGGTCGAGAGTCGCTCAAAGGCAACCCAGCTCCAGATCGTCCCCAGCGAATGCAGGGAGGATATTGTGGAAAAATCAGGGGATCTCTATTTTGCCGTCATAAAAGATTTTCTTAATAGACGTATGGGTCGAAGACCACGTAAAAGGCGGAAAAGGAAGGGATAAGGCAATATTTCAGAATGGGAATGAACTTAGCGCCCTTCGGGCGGACTTCTCTGACAGGATTAACAGGATTTCTTAATATTTTTTATCCTGACAATCCTGTTAATCCTGTCAAAAAAAGGAAATTCCTATACTATTAAATTACTAAAACAAATCGTTATCCAGAATCAGAGATGACATAGAAACCATCCCGACAAGTTCCCTTTGATCTTCAACCGGAGCTCTCCGTATGCCGGCGTGGTAAAGAAGGCTGGCCACATATCGGATATCCATGTCAGCCGGCACAGTAATGACCGGTTTTGTCATGACTTCATAGACATTTACTTCTTTGGACAACCGTCCGGGGATTAATACCTCCCGGATCAAATCCTGGACGGCTATGATGCTCCAGGCATCATCAGGATGCCGTTTTGTCACTATCAGAGCGGAGATGTGCGCGTCCCGCATTGTTGCAGATGCTTCTTTGGCGGTGGCCATGCCGTCGATGTACACCACCCCCTTATGCATAATGTCTCTTGCCCGCACAATTGGAGTTCTTGACGAGACCATAATTTTCCTCCCTTTTTAAGACCTAAGTTAAGCAATTAGCTGTTAGCGTTTAGCTTTGAAAAATGCTTCATCACGGATTACCACACTAATCCGTGATGAACAGCTAATACCTAATTTTGCAATAGTAAAACATCCTGTAATCATTACACTAATAGCTAACCACTAATCGCTCAATTTAAGTAAGATAATGTATCAAGCCGGTATTGGTTCACCCCATACCTTTTAAAAATATTGATCCCGCACCTCTTTACTGAATCGCTCCATCTGGCTCTCCAGACCGATCACTTGCTCCACCGGCACGACAAAAGCAATGCCGGTCCCTGGCTTATGAAACTCCCCTGCGGCGTTTATGGCATCTAAAATATCCTGAACAACATGTTCTTCAACCAGAAACATGATGATGTCGGTCTGAGTTTCCAGAGTGAGACCGAAAAATGTCTTCGCCTCATTGATGCCGGTGCCCCGCGCCGGAATAATTGTCGCACCGGTGGTGCCGGCCAGCTTGGCCGCGTCAACAACCTGATCGGTTTTTTCAGTTTTAACTGATGCTAAAATGACCTTAAATCGCATGGTTAGCCTCCTTGGGAGATTTTTTGCTGCGGTTTACGGACCAGTGCATATATTGAGCATAACCCAGTACGGTAATAATCGGGAACAGACTTGCAAAAGCGATAAGGCCGAAGCCATCCAGGGCCGGATTGCGGCCGGGAACC
>JAYEFH010000326.1:0-8568 GCA_034658555.1 Thermodesulfobacteriota bacterium
CAGGGTAGAATTAACTGCCAACAACCCTGAATCTCCATGTTTGTTGAGAGGTAATGAAGATGTCGGATTTTTAGGATTAATAATGCCTATGAATCTTGTTAATGAGGAAAGCAAATAAAAGGACTATTAATTTAGTATATGGAAAATAATAATAAAATTAACGAGAATAAACACGAGTATGCTTCTAAACAGATAAAGGTACTTTCCGGACTTACGGCAGTTCGTAAAAGACCTGCTATGTATATAGGAAATACCTCAATAGAGGGTCTTCATCACCTCGTATATGAAGTAGTGGATAATAGTATTGATGAGGCCATGGTTGGATATTGTACTTCTATTAAAGTCCTGATTCAGGAAGATGGAAGCGTTGTAGTTGAGGATAATGGCCGCGGCATACCTGTAGATATTCATCCAACAGAAGGAATACCAGGCCTGGAGCTGGTAATGACCCGTTTACACGCTGGTGGTAAATTTGATCATCAGACCTACAAGGTCTCCGGAGGTCTTCACGGGGTAGGAGTGTCAGTGGTCAATGGCCTTTCTGAATTTCTGGAGGCGGAAGTGTACAGGGATGGAAAGGTTTACAGGCAGACCTACAAAAAAGGGGAGCCGGTAGGTCCAATAGAGATTCTTGGATCTACTGAAAAGCAAGGTACAAAAATAACATTCAAACCGGATCCTCAAATATTTCAAGAGACAACAGAGTATCATTACGAGATACTTCAGGCCAGAATGAGGGAATTGGCTTTTCTAAACCCATCTGTGAAAATTTATCTGGAAGATGAAAAGACCGGAAATAATAAAGAATATCACTTTAAGAAGGGAATCACTTTATTCGTAGAGTATCTTAATAAAAATAAAGAGTTGGTTCATGAAAAACCAGTTTACATTACAGGCGAGCGAAACCAGGTACAGTTGGAGATAGCCTTTCAATACAATCAGGCGTATTCAGAGAGAATCTTAAGTTATGTAAATAATATTCGCACCAAAGAGGGAGGTACTCATGTGGCAGGGTTCAAACAGGCCATGACAAAATGTATTAATAAATACGCCAGTGATGATATTGTACCCAAGAAATTGAGGGAGAAGTTGGAGGGTGAAGATGTAAGAGAGGGCCTTATGTGTGTTATATCAGTCAAGGTCCCGGATCCTCAGTTTGAAGGCCAGACCAAGACTAAACTGGGAAACAGTGAAGTAAGGTCAATAGTGTCTTCAATAGCCCATGAAAAAATTTCAAGCTATCTGGAAGAGAATCCTTTGGTGGCCAAGAAGATTCTTACTAAGGCCGTGGATGCGGCAAGGGCAAGAGAGGCAGCCAAAAGGGCGAAAGAACTTACCAGGAAGAAGGGCGGTCAGGATATGCTTATGGCCGGGAAATTAGCTGAATGTCAGGAAAAGGATCCTGAAAGGAGAGAGATTTTTATTGTGGAGGGTGATTCCGCGGGAGGTAGTGCAAAACAGGGAAGAGACAGGCGCTACCAGGCAATACTGCCTCTTCGTGGAAAAATTATGAATGTGGAAAAGGCAAGATTTGACAAAATGCTTGGCAGCGAAGAGATACGCAATCTTGTTGCCTCCATTGGCACTGGTATAGGCGCTGACGAGTTTGATCCATTAAAGGTAAGGTATCATAAGATCATTATTATGACAGATGCGGACGTAGACGGTGCCCACATAAGGACACTCCTGTTGACCTTTTTTTATCGTCAGATGATAACACTCGTGGAAAACGGCATGCTTTATGTAGCCCAACCTCCTCTATACAGGATGGCTTTTGGAAAAAAGAAGGAGTTTTTCTTTAAGGATGAGGCAGAACTCGACAATTATCTCTTTGAAAGGGCTACAAAAAACATGGCTATAAGGCCTGAAAACAGAGAACGTTCTATTAAAGGAGAAAAACTCAAGACATTTCTGGAAAATATAGTCTCTTATGAAGATGCTTTAGAGGTAATGTCCAGAAAGGGCCTGTGGAGGAAACTAAGTCAGGATTTACTGGTCCTTGGGGTTAAGAATCTGAGTCAGTTTTACGAAGAATCTTTTGTTAAAAGTCTGGCAGAAAAGCTCACGGAAAAGGGATATAAAGTGGGACGGGTCAAGCCCTCAGGTTCTGAGATTTCAGGCTATGAATTCAATGTTGGGGTGGAAGACCTGGCCTATTTGACCGGAAGGGTCGGACCTGATTTGGTACAGCAGGCGGAATTCCGTCGTCTTATAAAGACGTATAACAAAGTAGAATTAATGGTTAATACATCCATTGAGGTCTACTCTGAAGATAAACCTGTCAGGAGATTAGACCGGCTTGATGAACTTCTTGGTTTTTTCCGAAACGAAGGGAGAAGGGGTATCTCGACCCAGAGATATAAAGGATTAGGAGAAATGAATCCCATTCAGTTGTGGGATACGACAATGAATCCGGAAAAACGGACTTTGCTTAAGGTGACTATCAGGGACGCAGATGAAGCGGAAAGCCTGTTTACTACTCTTATGGGTGAAAAGATTGAACCTCGCAGGGAGTTTATTCAGACCCATGCACTGGAAGTTCAGGAGTTGGATATATAAATCATAAGGAGATATTTGGATGGAGTGTCAAAAGGAAGAAAATATAAAAAGGTGCAATTGTACATATGAGCCATGTCCAAGAAAGGGTATATGCTGTGAGTGTATAAAATATCACCTAAAGATGCGTCAGCTTCCGGCCTGTTGCTTTCCTTCTGAAGCAGAGCTTACTTATGACAGAAGCTTTGAGTTGTTTGCAAAGCTTGTACAGGAGGGAACTATATAATTTTACCTACAAGATCATAGATATGAGAATCTGTTATTTTAACAGATACTATCTCTCCGCAATCAGCAGTCCCTTCATTTATATATATAATTCCGTCGACATCAGGGGCCTGATGTCTGGTCCTGCCGACAAGAAGAAGCTCTGTTTCGGGGCTTACCCCTTCAACAAGTACCTGTTCAACCCTGCCAACCATACCTGAATTTTTGGCTCTGGATATCCCGGCCTGAATATTCATGATCTCATCTTTTCGGGCCATTGCTGTTTCTGAGGATACTTTTCCTGGCAATTTGTTTGCCGCACACTCTTTTTCATCAGAATATACAAAACAACCAAGGTGTTCAAACTCCCACTTTTCCACAAAATCCCTTAATTTTTGAAAATCATCCTCGGTCTCTCCGGGAAACCCCACCATAACCGTTGTTCTGACAGCAGCATAAGGGAGCAACTTATTTATCCGAGACATTAAAACCTCAAGGTCCTTTCTGTCATATCTTCTTCCCATAGACCTGAGAATATTAGTGCTTGCATGTTGAATAGGGATATCCAGATAGGGACAAATGGCAGTATTTGAAGCAATGATTTCAAGAAGTCTGATATTTACTTTGACCGGGTACAGATAGAGCAATCGAAACAACGGTAAATCCGTTTCTCCGGCCAGAGCTTCCAACAGATCAGGAAGAGTATTTTCGTCATTCCTGTATGCTGTGAGATCCTGGGCCACCAGTGTTATTTCCTTAACCCCTTTTGCGGCTAGTGAGTTAACCTCCGACACTATCTCCGTAACAGAGCGGGATGTTTCATTGCCTCTTAACATGGGAATCAGGCAGTAAGTACACCGATTTGAGCAACCTTCCGAGATCTTGACGTAGGCCCTCCATGGAGGGGTTGTCAACATTCTGGGTTCCGGCGACTGCACCGAGTGTTGAGCAGTATAGTCCTCAATAAGCGTTGCGATTGATTGGGACGACCTTGTGCCAAGAAAGAAATCCACCTCAGGCATTTCCTTTTTTAGATCGTCGCCGTACCTCTGAACCATACACCCCATAACCACAAGGACCTGATTAGCCGTTTTTTCTTTTGCTACTGCCAGAATTGTATCTATGGACTCGGATACGGCTTCTTCTATGAATCCGCAGGTGTTTACTATCAGCAAATCCGCTTCCTGTGGATTGTTTGTGAGCTTTAGTCCGGAATTTGTTGAGCTAAGGGAGCCCAGAGCCACCTCTGTATCTATGGTGTTCTTGGGGCAACCAAGGCTTATGGCAAAGACTTTCATTCTTCCTGCCACGGCACTTCGGTTCGCTCTTTCAACTTATTTTTCGCATCTACCCATACCAGGATGCTTTTGCCCCCGGCCATTTCCTCTTCAGAATATAAACCATAGGATGCTATAATTATCAGGTCGCCGGGTGATCCTTTTCTGGCAGCAGCTCCATTAAGGCACATAGACCCAGCACCTCTTTCTCCTTCTATGATATAGGTGTCAAACCTGCTACCATTTGAAATATTATAGACCATTATCCGCTCAAAAGGCAAAAGGTCACCAGCCTCCATCAAGCTGGAATCTATAGTAATACTTCCTTCGTAGTTGAGGTTTGCCTCAGTGATTGTAGCTTTATGGATTTTTGATTTAAGCATTGATCGTAACATGTTTTTAGTCCGTTTAACTGAAAGTTAATCTGCAAACAAGTATCTCTACTTGTATTTTACTGTTGAAGGAACGGGAGATAAATAAGTTGAACAAAAATTAACAGGATTTTTTGTTGTATTCAAGGCGCGGGGAGCGAGCATAACGGGTTATGTGATCGACAAGCAACGAAGAAGACGGCAAAAAAGACGTTAATTTGTTGAACTTAGCGCCCTTCGGGCGGACTTCTCTAACAGGATCAACAGGATTTTTTAATATTTTTTATCCTGACAATCCTGTTAATCCTATCAAAAAATGGAAATTCCTATACTATCAAGTTATTTATTGTACGTTCATAAGCAAGGTGTTGTCGATCAGACGAGTTTTCCCAACCCATACTGCCAGGGCGAGAAGGGTCTCACCAACAATCTCCCTGCACGGCTTCAGGCTCTCAGGGTCCCCGATAAAAATATAGTCAATCTTTGTATTGCTAAAGGATTGGATGTGATTTTTGATAGCTTGGATAATTTCCGGACAGGACCGGCTGCCTTGGGCCACCATTTTTTCAGCCAGCAGGAGGGCCTGAACAAGGGAAAGGGCCGATTCGCGCTCTTGTGCATCAAGATAGGTGTTGCGGGAGCTCATTGCCAGACCGTCGGGTTCTCTGACAATAGGATGGGCTATTATATTAACCGGTATGTTCAGGTCCCTCACCATACGGCGAATGACCTGGAGTTGTTGAAAATCTTTTTGACCGAAGATTGCCATGTCCGGCTGTACGATAATGAGGAGCTTGGCAACTATTGTGGCTACACCGCGGAAATGTTCAGGCCTTGATGCGCCACAGAGCCCTTGACTTAAGTCTTCGACCCGAACCCATGTTTGGAAACCGGGAGGATAGATATCTTTGGCATCAGGACAAAACAGGCAGCTAACCCCTTCGTCCTCAGCAAGCTTCACGTCTTGCTCAAAGTCTCTTGGATAGTGGTTCAGGTCTTCATTCGGGCCGAACTGGGCAGGGTTTACAAACAGACTTATCACCACAATGTCTGCCTTGCTTCCAGCCGCTCTCATCAGAGAAAGGTGGCCAGTATGGAAAAAGCCCATAGTGGGAACCAGGGCCACAGACAAATCCTCCTGCTTCCACTTGAGAATCTGTTTTCTTATGCCGGATATAGAATTAATAATTTTCATTTATGGTAAGCGTTCACAGAGCACCGCATCTGCTTTGTTGCCGGGCACTTGAAGTACAGGGAGTACGTCTGCGTACCCGTGCGCCTCGCATCTGCAGTACCCTGTAAACGCTTATAGTTTGGGGGTACGGTAAAATAGACGTTGTAGTCCCGTGAACGGTTACCTTATGGAACATGCACCACCTTCTATTTCAAAAGGATTTTCCAGATTTCCATCCAGCAAAGGCATTTTCCGAAAACAGGTGTTCTGAATGTAGTTTGTGATATTGCGTTCACCCTCGATGAAGGTTAATCCATCATCATCCTTGGCTATCAGTACCGGAACAGTGTCTATATCAAATATTGTCAGGGCGGTAGTGTTTATTTCAGGTAAAAAATTTTCATTAACACTTAATCCCGGAAGCAGATCAGCACGTATTTCTTTGATTGGGTTAAAGTGAAATTCGCACCGAGTGCATCCTTCCAGTGCCTCTATGACCTTGTAGCAGTGGGGGCAGTCTTCCGAAAAGATTAGATAGAGTTGTTTAATCGGGTCTGAGCATCTCCTTACAGCATATGTCCCATTGTCCAGAGTAAGTCCGTGAAGGGGGTCTTTTGCGGCATCAAAATTTAACAGAGAAAATATGACCAACTGTGTCACAACTGTTACTAATCCCAATGTTAATTGTCGCAAACCCATCAAGCTGTTCAGAATTACCACCAGAAGAAAGATAAGCAGGCAGTAAGAACAGAATGCGTTGGCAACAAAAGTCTGGTATCCCAGCAATATTCCCTCGGCCGCAAGACCGGAAACAAGTAAAATGCGGAGCAGGGGTTCTGTCCCTGGTCTGTGTTTTGTTATCGTGGCAGCACAGAATATGGAAAAGAAATATGCAGCACCTAATAGATTGAAATAAAAAGGCGGCATAAGAGTCAAGGCTTCTACTATTCTACATCCTTCATTAACACAGAAGGCCTCTCCCTTGAATACTATTAGTAGTGCCTGAGCAATTATGACAATACAGGCAAGGAATGACAGGTAGATTACTCCCTGGAGCGATCTGAGTTTCATAGATATCCTAATATAGTCCCTACATTATTTGGTGAAGGAGGGTTGTGTTGTTGATCTTAGTGACAATTCCGGTCTAAGAGGATAAAGTCATTATCACTTAATAATCCATAAAAATCATCTTGAAAACCCTTTGAGTCATCATTAGAGTTCTCTTATGACTATAAAAGATCAAGCAAAACAAGGTATAATATCCAAACTTATTGAGCGTTGTGCCCTGGACGAGGGTCTGGATCCGCAGATTCTGGTTCAAGCCGTGGGGGCAGGGAAAACGGTAATACCGCATAACAGGCATTTGGAGCTTACCCGTCCCATGGCTGTGGGAAAAAGGATTTCCACCAAGGTTAATGCAAATATAGGCACTTCAAAGGATCATCCTGAGCTGGAGGCTGAGATGGAAAAGCTCAAGGTGGCTCTGGAGGCAGGGGCCCACACGATAATGGATCTTTCCACCGGAGGTCCGATAAAAGAGATCCGCCAGGCTATCAGAGATGCCTGTCCCGTACCTCTTGGCACAGTTCCTATTTATCAGGCCGCTGTTGAGACCGTGGAGCGGCGCAAGTGCTCAGTGTGCGAAATGGATGTAGACGACCTGCTGAGGGTAATTGAGGAACATGGTCAGGAGGGAGTTGACTTCGTGACTATTCACTGCGGGTTGACCCTCAAGGCTGCGGAGCATCTCCGGTTGAAGGAGCGCGTAATGGGGGTGGTCAGCAGAGGAGGTTCCTTCATCCTGGAGTGGATGATGCACAACCGGAAGGAAAATCCTCTCTTTGAGCATTTTGATGATGTCCTGGCAATAGCTCGGGAGCACGAGCTCACTTTGAGCCTTGGTGACGGTCTCAGGCCCGGGTGCCTGATGGACGCAACAGACGGCGCACAGGTGCATGAGCTGATAGTCCTGGGTGAACTCACACAGAGGGCATGGGACGCTGGTGTACAGGTAATAATTGAAGGGCCTGGTCATATGTCAATGGACCAGATACCGGCCAACGTTCTTTTGGAAAAGAGGCTCTGCCACGGGGCACCATTTTATGTACTTGGTCCCCTGACAACTGATATTGCCCCTGGGTACGATCATATTACCAGTGCCATTGGCGGGGCCATTGCGGCAGCAGCCGGGGCCGACTTTCTCTGTTATGTGACGCCTGCCGAACACCTGAAGCTGCCGTCACTGGAAGATGTGAAAGAAGGGGTGATAGCTTGCCGCATTGCGGCCCATACGGCTGACATAGTTAAGGAGGTTCCCTGTGCCATAGAAAAAGATCGAATGATGGCCGAGGCCAGACACCGTCTTGACTGGAAGACCCAGATAGATCTCTCCATAGACCCTGAAAAGGCCCGCCTCTATCGTGAGGAGGGTGGAAAATACAATGGACCAACTTGCACGATGTGCGGGGAATATTGCGCAATCAAGACCTATCAAAGGGCGATGAGAAAAGGCCGGGAGGCAAGGGGTGATGAGAGAAAATGAATCCTGGTCCGGTTCTTACCATTGCCGGTTCCGATTCAGGCGGCGGTGCCGGTCTCCAACAAGATCTGAAGGTTTTTACGGTCCTTGGGTCCTATGGTTCAAGCGTTGTTACCGCACTGACTGCTCAGAACACCCTAGGGGTCCATGCTGTTGAGCCGGTAGCTCCGGATTTTGTGGGGAAGCAGCTTGATGTCGTACTTGAAGATATCCGCCCAACAGCCATCAAGACCGGTATGCTGGCCAACGCAGAAATTGTGGAGATTGTTGCGGATCGTCTGGGTCGGCACGCCGGCAAAGACGCCATACTGGTGGTAGATCCTGTCATGGTCTCCAAAAACGGGCATCGACTTTTGGAACAAGATGCAGTGGATGTCCTGATGACCAGGCTTCTTCCTCTTGCAGACGTGTTTACACCCAATATTCCAGAGGCTGAAGTCCTTCTCG
>JAYEFH010000327.1:0-1912 GCA_034658555.1 Thermodesulfobacteriota bacterium
TGCTTGACCTTTGGAATTACTTCCGCCGGCCCAGGGTCCTCTATCCAGTGGCTGGCCTGCCTTGCTGGAGCGGGATTCACACCCGCTGGAATATGCGACCTTGCCCGGCCGCACTGAACGGTTACCTTTTTTCAGATCTCTACCTTGTCCAGCCAGCCTCTGCCAAAGGCCGACAGAGAGAGGGCGGCAAGCTGTACACCAGACCTGAGACATTCATGGGCTGGTGCCCCTTGAAGCACGGCGTGCAAAAAGCCTGCATTAAATGCATCGCCCGCACCGGTGTTGTCAACTATTTTTAAGACCTTTTCAGCCGGAATTGTCACAGATATCCCAGGACTATAGATGCCTGCGCCCTTTGGACCCTGTTTGCATACTATGACAGCCCCCTGTGTGTCTTTGAACAGGTTTAATCCCAAGGAATTGTGATCTGTCCGGCTCTCAGTCAGCAGGGGATAAATGGCCTCAAGTCCGGCCATGCCGGCCATCCCTGTCATTATCTTAACTTCCTCTTTTGTGATAAAAAGTATATTTGTCCTTTTGAGAATGCCCGACAGGGCATCAATGCCCCTTGCTGCGTAAAGTTCACCTGGATCAAAGGAAAGGACCTGCTCCGGTTTAAGGGCATTGGCCAGCTCTTTCTGAATAGAGATGCCGCGAGATCGGATCAGGGAACTGAAATGGAGCACTTTTGTATTTAACACGCTTTTCAGGACTGCAGAATTTGGAAATTCCACCTCATTGTCATGGGGTGCAACAAACATAGCCCTGTCCCGTTCCATCTTCTCTATTATAATGATACAGATTGCACTCCTGCCGACCTGATTCACAAGGGAAGAATCCACACCCTTCATAGAGCTCAGTATGAAATTCCCCGTCTGGTCTTCACCTGCTGTACCGATGAATCCGGCCCTGTGACCGAGACGGCTGAGAGCGCATATGGTATTGGCTGAAGAGCCGCCTCCGTTTTTGGCCATGAGGGTCCCATGGCTATGGAGAAAATCCATAAGGGCTTTTGCCGTTTTGTGATCTCCTGATATCTCATGCCCAGGATAGAGATCAAAGCCCGCTGACCGCACATCCTCAAGGTTACCTACCTCATAGACAAGATCGAGATTGAGCGCCCCTGATCCCAAAAAGTCGATCATATTGTCAATCACCTCGTCTCGTTTTCCGCCGGATCTTGATCATGAACAAGTTCCGGAGCCTGAAGTGTCCTTGACGACCTCTCTATAGGAGACACAGGTAAAATTTCCTTTTTTGATGCAGCACCAAGTTCCGTAAACCGCCGGGCTGCCGGAAGTATTCGACTCTCCAAAGAACCTGCTGCCCTGTTATAAGTCTCTACTGCTCGATCCAGTCCCTTACCCACTCCTGAAAAATGCTCGGCAAAGACACTCAGGCGTTCATAGAGCTCGTTCCCGATTTTGCTTATTGCCTGAGCGCTTTCGGCAATTTTCTCCTGTCTCCATCCGTATGCCACGGCACGAAGCAAGGCAATCAGTGTGGTTGGTGTCGCAAGGATTGTGCAGTCTTTTACTCCCTTTTCAATTAACCCCGGGTCCTGTTCAAGGGCCGCACTGAAGAAGTTTTCTCCGGGTAAAAACATGACAACAAACTCGGGAGTCGGCTCAAACTGCTGCCAGTAGGCCTTTGAACTCAATTTTTTCATGTGTTCATGTACCTGACGTGCGTGGTCCTTCAGGTGTTCGATTCTCGATCTGTCATCTTTGGCCTCCATGGCCTCCAGGTATGCCTGGAGCGGGGCCTTGGCATCAACCACTACATTTTTCCCGCCCGGCAGTCTGACTATCAGGTCAGGCCTGATATGTCCGTCATCGGTTGTTACTGTTTTCTGTTCGACGAAATCACAGTGGGGCAACATGCCGGCAATTTCGATAACCCTCTTGAGCTG
>JAYEFH010000328.1:0-1909 GCA_034658555.1 Thermodesulfobacteriota bacterium
CCTTCATGATCGTCATTAAAGATAATCTCGTGGCCGCTCCGGGATCTGATTTTCCGGATGTTGTTCTTGCCGTCCCGGTTGGTTTCCGGCGGCTTGTCCTCGCTATTCCACAGGGCACCAATCACATAGGGGTAGTTAATATCTCCATGCTCAAAGGCGACAAGCACCTCGTCCTCGACCTCCGGCAGAAAGACAGCGCCCCGCTCTTTTCCCGCCATAAAGCTTGCCACTTTTACCCAGTCAATCTCACTTTCTTCTGAGAGCCACGGGAAACTTACCTTTACACGGCCAAGGCCCTCGGGATCCTTATTGTTCGTGACGATCCCAACGGCTACTCCATTTATTCTCTTGGTTTTTTCACGTTCCTCTTCTTCGTCCGCAAGAAGGTCTACCAGATTCACAGTGCGTTTCTCCTGACCTCAAACAGAGACCTGTACCCATTTTGATCAATGCGATGGGTAATTTTTTTTATGTAATACTTCCCGGAGAACCACTTACCAAGCCCCTTCAGGGAAAGGCACACCCTGAGCTGGAGTTCGGGAATACCTGTGGTCTCAGCTGAACCTGTGATAAAATTATCACTGGCTCTATCCAACTCTTGTTGTGCTTCTCTCTGTGCCTCAGCCAAAGTGCGCACCGGCTTATTTGTGAATACTTTGACCACGTCCCCATAGATCTCCCTTGCAATCTGGCTGGCTAGAAGCTTGCCCTCTTCCTGTTTCTGCTCCTCGCCTGCCCGGGCCCGGCCCTCGATGAGCCTCTTTCCTTTTCTGTCCCAGGCCTTTACTACTACTTCAGTAAAGGGCTCTGTCGTACTGAGTGTCGGCTTAAAGCTGATGAGTTCCTTTCCCCAGGTCAAAGTCATAATTGGTTTTGCGTTCTTTTTCGCCTTGACAAAGTATAGTCGACGTTCGGCAAGAAAGAACTCATATCCTTTATTGGCATTAGCCAGATCCTTTAGAAAACTCAGATAGTTCTTTCCTCCCTTCTTTGTCTTCCGGGGAGCCACCTCTTCCGTTGCATCAACAATGGCTTCCAGCTTGGCCATTTCTGCAATTTCCTCGACAATTGCACTGTCTGTCTTATCCCTGAAGACCTTCGCGCGGCACGGAGTCGTGAGAAATATGTATGGCTTATCAGCGCCGTCAACACTGAACGTAGGAGCAGTGCCCTTCATGAAATCAGCAGTGATCTTCTGGATCTTTCCCTCCAGCATCTTGACCATGTTGTTTGTATATCCCATATGTATAGACACACTGTTTCCATATTTGAAAAGATCATGGCCGAGCCATTTGAATGCGCCACCTTTAAATTCATCCTGAACCACAAAACGAAATGAATTGGGTTTATTGAGTTCCTTTACTATCTCTACGTTCTGGATCGTATGTGATACCTCGGCCGCAAGCTCAGCGCTATTAATCTCGATCGTGAAGCGCGGGGCATAGAACTCGATATTTGTGGCATCAACCGGCACTTTGTACCTCCGATCCCTTTTCCAGAGGTGGTATCACAATCTGTTTCCCAGGCTCCAAGCGCCGCGGGTCATCAATGTTATTGGCTTCTGCAAGGACCTTCCAGTATTGGGGCTCTCCATAGGCCCGGTAGGCAATGAACCAAAGGCTGTCACCTTCTTTTAGCGTATGTATTTTCCTTCTGTCTGGTGACGAACGCGGAGTAGTCTTGATTTGAATGTCAACTGGAACGTACTCTTTCCACGTCAGAGTGACACGGGCTCTTACCGGAGTACCATCATCCAGAAATAACACATATCGTTTCCTCATATCCTGCAAGACCCCTACAAACTCCAGGAGTCCCCATACGATCTTACATGGAGGTGGCGCGTGAATCTCACCATCAATGGAGAGGAAGGTCTCCAGCGTTGAGATGTATTGCTTGTGTACATCTTTCT
>JAYEFH010000329.1:0-8531 GCA_034658555.1 Thermodesulfobacteriota bacterium
CGGAAGGTTATCAGTTTGAAAATGTTTTCGTAACGGTTATTTTCGATTTCTACTTTGGGCCAATTTAACTTTATATCGATTACTCCGGCAGTGTTTTTCCCCGCCAGATATGGTCGGATAGCTTGCGTCGGCTAGACATTGAGCGACAAAGGGGTGCGTTATGTCGGATTACATCTCCAAGATACGTGGTCGAAGAATAACAACAAGTTCCTTTCTTTTCTTTGTTTTGGCTTCACTTTTAAACGCCCATTTCAAAACAGGCAATTTACCCAATAGTGGTACTTCTGTGTTATTTTCTTCAGTTACTTCATCAATCAATCCCCCCAAGATAAGCAAATTTCCACTATGAACCCTAGCCAATGTGCTCATTTGACGGAGTTTGACCGTAGGCAGACCTACCATAATATTTCCAAACGTAACTCTTTCAATATCTCGCAACATGGAAGTGACCGGTGTTAAATTTATTGTAAGTTCGTTATTTTCCCCGATATTACACAAAACTGAAAAAGCAAACCCGGATAAAATATCTGCAGTTTCAGTACTATATTCAATATTTCCTGTCTCGGCATTTGTGTTAGACGTCACATTCTTGATATAACGTTCAGTTTCACCTACTACCAGCACACCTGGCGCTCCATTAAGTAAAGTAAGGCGGGGATTCGAGATAGTACGTACAGTTCCTTGTTCCTTTAGCGCATCAATCAGCCAGGAAAGATCTACAGAATTTAAGGTAATGCTTTCAATTAGGTGTAACCCTTCTGTCCCAGGTTTATAGACAAGACCGTTCTCCCCAAAATTGATCATGCCGGATAGTAATGGCGAAGTACTACCTCTCTTTTTCGAACCAAGTACCTTTGACCAGTCTATTCCCATATATGATCCTTCATTTAACTCTACCTCTATAACATGGGCTTCAATAGAAACTTGGCGGAATAACCACTTTTTTAATGTATCTATATATTTTTTAACAGACTTTTGTAATGTTGCGGTCGTTGTTACGGTTATAATTCCCAGTGATTCATCAATAGTATATTCTCCATCTCCGGATCTACGCCATGTGGCAGATCTCAACCGCTTACGAGAAGCTTCCATAGCGGTCCTGCTTCTAGCTTCCATAGCGGTCTTGCTTCCGGATTCATAGCTTCCTTTATATGCTTCACCCTGCGAACTCACACCAGATCCGGATATTATACCGCCGGCTCCTGTTGAGCCTTGTCCCCGTGACTGACCAGAGCCCTCTGTCCCAGATTGACCAGAGCCCTTTATATCAGCGGCTCTTTGACCTTCTAAGTCGGTCTTTGAACTATATCCTTCACTTATTCGTAATATAATATCTAAATTCTGTCGAATACTCTTCCATACGTCAAAACGATTAATATAGCGCGTAGTCTTTTCCTCTGCCCAATCAGATTGCGTTCCTGATTTAACAGTCGTCATGCTCAATTCACCCAAATTATCAACATTCGTAGAACCACCAAGCATATTGCCGCCAATAGCCGCAGTAAATTCAGAAGCAACATTGGGCAGGGCAATTATATAAGTATTGGTTTTCCCATATCCAATGATAAGAGTATTGTTTTTAAACTCATACCAATAGTCCAGTTGTCTCAGCATATTATCTAATGCTGTCCAAAAATCGTCGTCAGGATTAATATCAACGTCTATCAGGACGTCTTGGATAGCGTCCGCATTCCAGCTAACGGTAAAACCCTTCAGTTGAGCCAAAGCCTTAATCGCCTCTCGTAAACTTACAGTCTTTTCACGAGATGAAATTCTCGCGCCGACCTTTAGCTCAGGAAGTCCTAACTTGCTTTCCTTAACTTGAATATTTTCGACCGTGAACGAAGGTTGCCAGCTTACAGACGGACGAGATGGATCTGGAGCACTGTAAGGAACAGACTGTTCTTCAGGCTGAACTTCAGTCTGTAAACTTGCGTTTGCATCAGGTTCTTTCTGTGGAGTCTTTGAAAGGCTTTGTTTGGAGGCGACGCACCCGGTCATGAGTCCAATTATCATGAATAACAGGAGCATACCCTCAGTATAGTGCCGGATGCGATGTGATCTGTTGTTTGATTTATTCATATTGGAGTACATCTTTGTCCCTCCATAAATGAGCGATTAGCTTTTAGCTATTAGTTTAATAATTATCGGTCTAGGCGCCCTGACAAGTCGGTCTGGCTGCCCTGACAAGACAGCTAATCGCTCAACTTAGCTGCCATCAGAATTTCCATTCGTTCCTTTGCGTATCGCTGTGATCTCATAGGAATTGATGTCCCTCCCTGCAAGACCGCCCTATATTCAGTTATTGCCTTGTCAATTTGACCTAGATGTTCAAAAGTGCGCGCCCGCAGGAGCATGGCGTCTGGCGAAAGCTCATAATTGGCCTCGATACTATTTAACAGCCGGAGTGCCTGTCGATACTCACCTTCAGACTCACAAAAGACCGCATAGTTATATAGTGTATGCAGGGAAGGTAAAGCAGTACCCATTGCGCGTTCAAAATAGATTTTTGCCTCATCCGTTTTCCCCATTCGGGCCAGCGCTACTGCTGCAAAAGTGGTTGCTTCCCTGTCTTTAGGCGCAAAACGAAGTGCTCTTCTGGCAAAATTAAAAGCAGTCAGTTCCTGACCTCCCGGGCCAAGGGCTAATGCCGATATTTTTTTAGCCAGCGATACATTTTCCGGCCAGATATCCGATGCATCGATATAGAGTTCTATGGCTTGGCCGACTGCTCCCTGTTTCTCATGCCTAGCAGCCTTATTAATAAGGTCCTGCGCCTTGGCAATTTCTTCAATAGGAGTTTGAAACTCTGCGATGCGCTCAATCTGAATGCCGCCTTGCTCCCCTTCAACGGGAATTCCATCTTTGTCGATGATGAGTTCTTGCTCTTCTTCAATAAGAAGGGGTTCAACTTCCACAACAAGGTCCCCTATACCTTCTGCGGCTTCTCTGGCCCAGGTTAATTTTTTATCAGCCGGGTAAATCATAATGGTATTATTACGCTCGATGCTGGCCAATTCCTTTAAATTCTTAATTACATCCAGAACAAAGGCCCAGGGCACGTTTTCCAGGGCCAGTGTAATGGTACCCTTTACCGATTCATCTACTACAATGTTCTTACCGCTGACCTGACCCAGCAAACGAAATACATTGTGGATATCCACTTTGAAAAGATCCACACTAATTTTATCATTGTCAGCATCACTCACCAATTTTGCTGCTGAATTATTGCCATAGGTTTCACCAATTTTTAAAGCGGTAAAATCCTTCGTTTTATCTGGTTCTTCATTATTTCCAGAGTCGGGAAGGCGGGATTCAAGTTCATCTATCCATTGGGATATGTCTTCCTGCTCCGGTTCGCTCTGGCTTGGCTCATTGCCTATTGCAGGCCTGTTGCCCGGCATCCACCAGAACACCCCGACCAAAAAGACAATCAAAAGGCATGAGATTTTCCGTTTGCAACCCATTATTTTCCCTCCGGATGCAGTAACAGTACCCTCTCCTGCGAAGTCAGCTCGCCGCGGATGTTTTCGAGTTCTTCTTCTACGATTACCCTATCCGGCAGAATCTTTTTAACCCTGCCGTTCCTATAGCCGACCCGCAGACCAGGCTTCAAAAAGTATCCGATCCCGGCAGCGTCCTGGGCCATGGCAATCCTGTTACCTTTATCGTTGGCAATAATACCTACCAGTGTCAACTGACCGACGTCCATACACTCCAATGGTGTCGCACAAATTTCCGGCCTCCTGACCTCTTTTTTCCGGCGTAGTTTCTTAGTTGCCCGCCGGGAAACTTTCTGTGCGGTTTTCAAAAAAGGCTGAAACGGATCGGGTTTTCCCTCCGAGTTGTAATGATAAGTAACAGGCTCCATGAGATGGTCCAGCCTGGCCTGAAAACCCTTTACTTTTTTTGAATTAATTGCGGTCGATTTTTTTGTGATTGAAGGCGCTACAGGAATTACGGTCGTTTTATCTTTACATCCAGACAGACAAAAAAGGCCACATAAAGAAATAGTGATAAGCAGAGCCGTATAAATAATAAACTTCCTATAATAGATTTTTGTCATGGTCTGCTTGCTCATGTCGTTTATTTCTTTTTCTTCTTTTTCGCCTGCTGTTCTTCCTGGCTGAGAAAACGATAGGTTATGGCCTCACAACGGGTATTTATTATCCAGGTACTGCCTCGCTTGACTTCTTGGCCTACAGCAGGATCTCCTCCGGCCCCTTTTATTGATGCTGCTTTGCTTGAAGCCTCGGTTTTTTGGTTGCTGGTTGCAGATCCCTTCTGACTCCAGACCTTCTTGGTTTTCTTGGCCTTTCCCATTGAGATCGTTTTTATGTGTACAATGCGAGGCATATGACTGATATTATCAAAAAAATCAACGGTGTTATGAAATGGCCCATTGAATTCCATGCTAATGGGAATAGCAGCGTAAAAGGCCTTTGGCTGTTCCTTTTGTGGCTTAAAGGATAAAAAATCCAGTCTGGCCTCATTACCAAGTGAAGAAATCTCAGGCAAAAATGTCGGGATGTCTTCTTTTTCCGGCAATAGCTTCAATGCCTTCTGTAAAATTCCCTCCATGATATGCAATTCTTCTTCCAATTGAGGAATCTGTTTGGATTTTGCTTCCAGCTTGACCAGCTCTTGCTTCAGGTTCGGTATTTTTTCCGACATGGTTTTCATTTCTTCTAAACAAACAGACAGAAAAAAAAACCAGAACAGGGCCATAGGAATAATTATAACGAGCAACCATATGCCGGCTTTTTGCCAAAGAGGAAGGGAATAGACAGTTTGGAAAAGTCCGGGAGGTATCTTCCAGTTTGGTTTGTTAAATTTCACGACTTTTTAGCTCTCTTTGTAATCTAAGTTAAGCGATTAGCTGTTAGCAATTAGCATTTAGCTTTCAAAATCAAGGTATTACGTTAATTAAGAATATCACCCAATAGGTGAAAGTTTGTAATAGCAAAACATCCTATAATCATTAAGCTAACCGCTTATTGCTTAATTTACTGAGTCTGAATATTCAGTTGAAGCCCAAACTCCATAAGGGCATGTCCCTGGATTGACTTCTGCCTGGTGTTTATCAAGTTTACTGATTTGCATATTGGTGATGTTTCCAGGCGTCGCATAAAAAGAGCTACCGTGTGGTTATCAAGGGCGACTCCACCAAGTTGCACATTATTTGACTTAAGGCTTAATTTAGTAAGCCATAAACGATCAATAGGTATTGAACTGACAATTTCATCCAGGATTTTAACTGTTGTTGTACGACCTTCTTGAAGTTTTTCTATGGCCTTAAATTTATTTTCGACTTGTTTTCGTTTTTTATTTACTGTTTCTATTTTTTTGTTTACATAGGCGAATTTTGCCTTATTTTTTTCTAATGTTGCCAGCTCTTGCCTTTGAGCCCTTACCTTTCCTTGAATCGTTAATCCTGTGATCAATAAACCAACCATCAAGAGGATTAGAGACAGGGCAAAGATTGAAAGCTGTTGGCGAACCGCCTCTTTTCTGCGCCACTCTCGAACCGGGAGGAGATTTATCTGAATCATTTTGTCAGGTTCCTCAGCGCAAGTCCTGTGGCTATTGCCATTTGTGGAGCAACAGAGGAAACATACTCAGGCTTTATGCCATGGTCGGCGGTAAAACCATGCAAGGGATTTAATATTTTCACCGGCAGGCCTATTATGTCGTCAAAAAGCATGTCAAGCCCTTTTAAAAAGGCAGAACCACCACTGGTATAAATTTGTGTGGGATACTCTTCCGTACTTGAATTGGCCCTATAGAAATCTATTGCCTTTTTCAGTTCTGATGCCCAAACACTACATAACTCGTTGCACACAGAGGTCACTTCTTTCATGATTGCCATGTCTTCAGACCCTGCGATTTTTATCCTTTCCGCATCTACATATTCCAGTCCTGTAGCTTCCTGAATAGCCTCTGTAAGCTGAGTTCCTCCAAATGCTATGTCTCTTGCAAACAGAGATGTGCCTTGTAAAACTATGTTGATATTTGTTTTTTGGGCCCCAATGTCCACTAAGACTATAGGTTCATTTAAAAGGCCAAAGGCACCTTCAAAGGCATTCCCAAGGGCAAATGCATCCACATCCACCACTGCAGGGGACAAACCGGCGTCCTGTATAAGGACGGCGTATTCATCAACAATTTCTCTTTTGGCAGCAACAAGGAAAATCTCTGTCCCACTGCTTTTTTTGTGTTCTCCATACAGCGCATGAAAATCTACATAAACCTCTTCTATTTCAAACGGTACATATTTTTCTGCTTCGAAAATCAAATTGCGTTCTATCTCGACTTCGTCCTGATATGGAACGATTATTTTCTTGACAATGACAGAATAGCCAGCGATAGATGTGGCCGCGTATTTAGTTTTGGGCCGGAGATTGTCTAAAAGTGCCTTTAGTACCTTTGCAACTTTATCCGGTTCTTTTATTGAACCATCTACTATAGCCTGGGGTGGCACTAAGGCACGGCCAACGCACCTGATAGTATGGATTGTGCCGCTGCAGGAAAGCTCAACAATTTTTATGCTGTGAGAACCTATATCCAGCCCCAATGTAGGGCGTTGACGCTGTCCCCATTTTTTTGGTAGAGAAGGAAATTTCATTTTATTCCATTATTCGGTTTACCGGCAAAGCTCAAAAATGAAAGCTGAAAGCTGAAAGCTCAAAGCTGAGATATGGTTTATGCCATCTATTTATTCTTTCGGTAAATTTTTCTTTTTCCTTAACTTTATACAGAAAAAAATAAATATTGGGCATTTTTCATTCTTAGATTTAAACTTTTTAAAAGAATCTTACGCAAAGGCGCAAAGGAAATTAAAAATAATAAATGGTTATGACCGATTCGAAAAAAATTCGTAATTTTTCGATAATTGCCCATATTGATCACGGCAAGTCTACGCTTGCTGACCGTATTCTGGAATTTACCGGTACCGTATCCGCCAGGGAGATGAAACAGCAATTTCTTGATCAGATGGAGCTGGAAAGGGAGAGGGGGATCACTATCAAGGCCCAGACGGTGAGGCTTAAATATCGGTCTGAAGATAAAGAAACCTATGTATTTAATCTGATAGATACGCCCGGCCACGTGGATTTTTCTTATGAAGTCTCAAGAAGTCTTGCAGCCTGTGAAGGGGCCCTCCTTGTAGTTGATGCCACCCAAGGTGTGGAGGCCCAAACATTGGCCAATGTCTACCTGGCACTGGAAAATGACCTTGAGATCATACCTGTGCTGAACAAAATTGACTTACCCAGTGCAGACCCTGAAAAGGTCGCACAAGAAATAGAGGATATTATAGGGCTCGATACCTCAGGAGCTATACTGGCAAGCGCAAAAGAGGGCCTGGGTACAAAAGAAATCCTGGAAGCGGTAATACGCCGGATTCCAGCCCCTGCAGGAGATCCCGGTCAACCACTTAAGGCACTTGTTTTTGATTCATGGTTTGATTTATATCAAGGGACAGTTGTGTTGATCAGGGTTGTAGAAGGCACACTGAGACCTGGTATGCGGATACGCATGATGTCTACGAAGCAGACCTATGAAGTGGACAGGACAGGCATTTTTGCCCCTAATCCGATAGATACGGATCAACTGACAGTTGGAGAAGTGGGGTTTCTTACTGCCGGCATAAAGGCCGTGCGTGATACACGGATAGGCGACACCATTACAGAGGAAAAACGTCCTGCCAAAAGCCGCTTGCCCGGCTTTGAGCCGGTAAAGCCAATGGTATTTTGCGGTCTCTATCCGGTAGATCCGGCCCAGTACGATCAGTTGAAAGAGGCTGTTGAAAAGCTATGGTTGAACGACCCGGCATTTTCTTATGAGCCTGAAAGCTCTGCGGCCCTGGGATTCGGATTCAGATGCGGCTTCCTGGGGCTTCTTCACATGGAAATCGTGCAGGAGCGTCTTGAGCGGGAGTACAAGCTGTCTCTCATAAGTACGGCTCCGTCAGTATCTTATCAAATCGAACTTAGCAGCGGGGAAATCGTTCATGTACACAATCCTGCCCAGATGCCGTCAGCGGATAAAATAGAGCAAATAGCAGAGCCTTTTGTCCGAATGGAGATTTATGTCCCCAAGGAATATATCGGCCCTGTTATGCAGTTGTGCGATAAGAAAAGGGGACACCAGGTAGATATGCGCTACCTCACTGAAAACAGGGTGTTGCTAAAATACGAAATCCCATTCAATGAAATTGTTCTGGATTTTTACGATCAGTTGAAGTCGATCAGCAGAGGTTATGCCTCTATTGATTATGACTTTCTTAAACATAGACCAGCCGGATTGGTCAAGCTGGATATCCTTATCAATAAACAACCGGTTGACGCCCTTTCGGTCATAGTGCACAAAGACAAGGCCTATTACAGAGGCCGGGAACTTGTAGGCCGCTTGCGCAAGGTAATACCCCGGCAGATGTTTGAAGTCGTGATTCAGGCAGCCATTGGAAACAATATTATTGCCAAAGAACGTGTTGCTCCATTCAGAAAAGACGTTATAGCCAAATGCTATGG
>JAYEFH010000330.1:0-1904 GCA_034658555.1 Thermodesulfobacteriota bacterium
AAAAATTCGCCCCAAAATGGTGTCGGAATTTTTTACAGTTTTTTTGAAAACCGGACATTGCCGGCTGGGTTGAAAACAGAAAATAATGAAAGAGGCTTCAGGTTTGTCGTAAGGGAATCAGGTAGTTATAGCGCTTTTCTATTCTTGAACGGGTGGAAGAGAAATGAACGAAAATCAGCCAATGATGTGTCCCCATTAGGGACACTTGAGAATAGCCCGGCAATTTATTGCCGGGATAAATTGGTCATAAGAAGTCCCGATAGGGACGGCAGAGAAGAAGCGTGGAGTGGATTGAAATCAACTATGATGAATGGTATATTTTGAACTGAAGGCTGCCGTCCTTACAGGACTGAATACATTTTTGTATTTATCCGACCAGGCAATAAATTACCTGGCTATTTTCAGATGTCCCTCCGGGACAGGAAAAGGGTTTCCCCAAATCATGAATATGCCAAAAATGACAATCAAACCCCAATATTCTAATCGCACAGGTTATAAAAAGTCCGCCCGAAGGGCACTAAGTTCATAGTATAGGAATTCCCATTTTTTGACAGGATCAACAGGATTGTCAGGATAAAAAATATTAAGAAATCCTGTAAATCCTGTCAGAGAAGTCCGCCAAGAGGGCACTAAGTTCATCAACCGGATGAGATCACGGTAAGCGGTATTCTGCACAACTTTTAGTTTCTTGACACACCACCCGCTTGTAACAAAGCCTTTCCTAAGAATATGGGTAATGATCTTTTTCTGACGATTATTTAATTTCAATGGTTCAAAGATTCAGTTGGTTTTAACCTGTACCCGGACTCTCCACCAGGTCCACCGAAACCAGTCTTGATACCCCTTTATCCTCCATAGTAACTCCATAAAGGACATCAGCAATCTCCATCACCTTTTGGTTATGAGTAATAACCAATATCTGAGACTGCTCTGATATCTTTTTTATGAACCGGTTAAACCGTATGGTATTGGCTTCATCAAGTGCGGCATCCACTTCATCCAGCAGGCAGAAAGGACCGGGTTTTATGAAATAGATGGCAAGAATCAGGGCCATTGAAGCCAATGCCTTCTCCCCTCCTGAAAGGAGGTTCAGGTACTGGATTCTTTTTCCGGGAAGCTGTATCAAGTAGTCTATCCCCGAATCCAGTATATCGTCAGCCGATGTCAAATTCAGTTTAGCAGTCCCTCCTTCAAACAGTAAAGGAAAGACCCTGGAAAGGCTTTCGTTTACTGAGTCCAGGGCATCTTTAAACCGGGTCCTGCAGGTACGATTAATCCTGCCTATGGCCTGTTCGAGATCGTCGATTGAGCTGATAAGGTCGTCTTTCTGGGAATTAAGATAGTTCCACCTGTCCTCAAGCTCTTTGTATTCTTCAACAGCGGCAAGGTTCACAGACCCAAGGCTATCTACCTTGCGGGTTATATCACTGATCCGCTCCTTTGCTTCATCAGAAAAAAATGGAGAAATGCGCCATTTATCACAAATTTTTTCTATGTCGGCCCGATAGCGATCCATGGCTGTTTTTTTCAGATACACAAGGCCCTGTTCCACTTCGGAAAGGACAAGCTCATTTTGATGGACCCGCTCTTCAATAGCCCTGAGCCGGGTCTGCAAATCATTGACCTTGCCTTGCAATCCGGCAACAGCCTGCCGGGTGTGATCGTATTTTGTTTCTGCCTCTTCCAGATGCCTTTTTTCAATCAGGATATTGTTCTCTTTGGCCTCAACTCTCAGCCGCACATCTTTGAGAGACCCTGCCCTGTTCTCAAGCTGGATTGCCAGGCTTTGCTTTTCTACCAGCATCGCTTCCTTGTCCCGGACTATCCGGTCCTTTCGATCAGCAAGCCTTCCAAACTCCTGTTCCCTTTCCTGAAGCTGAGTCTGAACGCGGGCCATTTTTATT
>JAYEFH010000331.1:0-8502 GCA_034658555.1 Thermodesulfobacteriota bacterium
AAGCTCATTGAAAGCGGGAGGAACTGCAGCTCGATGCGCTACTCAGACCGCCGGGAACCGGCCCTGTTGATGAACCAGAGCTAAAGCTCGACAGCATCTTCTCCACTTCCCCCGATCCGCACTCAGGACAATGAATTTCCTTAATATCCCTGGATGAAAGCACAAGACTTTCAAAAATCCTGTTGCACTTCTTGCATGTATATTCATAAATTGGCATAAGGAATTTGACCTCCACATTTTTTTAGCCGGCACTGGCAAACGATTCAAATGTAAGTTAATTTACAAAAGCAGGCTGTCAAGGAAGACTGCTAAAAGAGAACAATTATTCATTCCGTGCCATGGAGTGTGAACGGTTACGTCACAAGAAAGGAGATTAATCTTGGATAATAAGGATCAACTTCGAGAGGTCTTGTCATCTGAAACCATTAGGGCGCGGATACATGAGCTGGGAGAACAAATCTCCAAGGATTATCATGGACGTCCCATAGTGCTCATCGGGATCCTTAACGGGGCCTTTATTTTCATGGCGGATCTTGTCCGACAAATAAAAAATCCTCTGAAGATCGACTTTGTGCGCCTGGCCAGTTATGGCTCGCAGGCAGAGTCATCCGGCCGGATAAGCTTTACCAAGGACATAGAGCTTGACATTAAAGACAAGGACGTCCTGGTGGTTGAGGATATAGTAGATACAGGTTACACACTCAAATACCTGAAAGAGGTACTGAATCTGCACAATCCGGCTTCTGTCAAAATTTGCTGCCTGATCGACAAAAAAGAGCGAAGAAAAGTGCAGATAGAAGTGAGTTACGTTGGGTTTGATATTCCTCGTGGGTTCCTGGTGGGTTACGGACTGGATTTTGATGAGCATTACCGCAGCTTACCCGCAGTGTACCACCTTAATCCAGGTTATAAGCCAGAGGGATTCGCTCCGTCGGACAGGTAAAGTTGTCTAAGAGGATGGCCCGGCGTCCACTCAATGGCCGGTTTCGGCAGCGGAGCGGGAACAAAGGCCAAGGCCTTCTCACCCATGGAAAAACGGGTAAATTCCGGTTCCCATACATTTCTGATGCTCTTCTGCTAATACTTTGATTATGTTCTGATTTTCATTTCGGCCACTTTTGGTAAGTTGTGTTTCGTGGCTCCGTCTCTCAACCCAATCTACGAGATTAAGCGAATCAAGGGCCTATTTATAACCTATTGAAAATAAAGCATATTTCTAAATCAAAGTAATAGCGGAAGAGCATCAAAAATCCAAAGGGCGTATATTTCCTTTAAATCCTGTCAAAAAATATATCTCACAGAGCCCGCAGAGATCACAGAGAGCGGAATAGACACCAATGCTTGAGCTGAGAACCATCGTCCATTATAGAAGGTAACAACGATACCAACCATATACTTTTTGTAGCCTTTAGCGTGCATTTTCGCACGAATGTCCGTAGTACCCTATGTGCTGCCTATTTTCAGTCATTTCGACCAGAGTAAAAAATCCTCGTCTTTTTACGAAAAATCCTGTACAAATACAAGTTTCCAAATGGAAATAGTAATTTTTAGGCATTTGGTACTTGCTTCGCCTTTAAAAAAAGGGTAGCCATAATAAGCTGCTTGCGGCTCACAGTAGTCTTAGGGATTTGACACAGCGTTTTAGGGAGGGATATATGGCAGCAAAAATAATCAGCGGGACACAGATAGCAAAACAGATAAGGGAAGAACTCAATGCCGAAGTGGCCGAGATGAAGGAAAAACACGGGGTAACACCGGGCCTTGTGACCATACTGGTAGGGGAAAATCCCGCCTCTATCTCCTATGTGACTGCAAAACAGCGCACGGCCCATGACCTTGGTTTCCATTCCATCCAGGATAACCAGCCTGAGGATATCAGCGAGGCCGATCTGCTGGCCCTTATAGACAAATACAATCAGGACCCGGCATTTCACGGCATTCTTATTCAGCTTCCACTTCCAAAGCACATAGATGAGGGCAAGGTCATCTATACAGTAAATCCGGACAAGGACGTTGATGGTTTCCACCCTGTAAATGTCGGCAAGATGGTAGTGGGTGAACCCTGTTTCCTGCCATGTACGCCCCACGGCATTATGGAGATGCTCGTCCGTTCAGGGATTGAGACCGGCGGGGCCGAGGCGGTAGTCGTGGGCAGGAGCAACATCGTCGGCAAACCCATAGCAAACCTGTTGCTTCAAAAAAGAGAAGGCGGAAACGCCACTGTTACCCTGTGTCATACCCGGACCAAGGACGTGGCATTTCATACAAAAAGGGCCGATATCCTTGTAGTGGCGGCGGGCCGTCCCAAGGTAATCACGGCGGACATGGTAAAAGACGGCGTAGTGGTGATAGATGTGGGTGTAAACCGGATAGGCAAGACCCCTGAGGGCAAAGCGATCCTGTGCGGCGATGTAGATTTTGATGCAATAAAGGAAAAGGCCTCTGCCATAACTCCGGTGCCCGGCGGTGTAGGCCCGATGACCATAACCATGCTTATGAAAAATACAGTCCAGGCTGCAAAGCAGATTTCAGGTCCGGCCTAAAAAACTCAAGGCAACCGAGGAAAAAAGATAGTCATGGATACCAGCAGACGCTTTGATAAGGAAGAAGTGGGGTGCCCCGGCATACAGTGCGAGGCCAATCGTGATGTGCTGTGTAACTCATGTGCCGAAGGTGTAGTGACCGCGGCCCACAGGGTCTCTTTGCGGGCAGTGGAACCGTGTCTGTTCGGCAAGGGAGGAGTTTGCTGTCGCATTTGCAACATGGGGCCTTGCCAGATAATAGAGGGCGTGGACACCATGAAAGGTGTCTGCGGCGCAGATGCGGCCACTGTGGCTGCACGCAATTTCTGTCGTATGGTTGCCGGCGGGTCCTCCGCCCACATGGATCACGGCAGGGGAGTGGTCCTTGCCTTTCTCTCCACTGCCCGTGGTGAAACCCCATATGAGATCAAAGACATAATCAAGCTGAGAAGCACGGCCCTGATGCTCGGCATAGACCCTGCGGAAAAGGATGCCAGGGATCTAGCAATAGAAGTGGGCACCAAGCTGCTCAGCGAATTCGGGCAACAGGAGGGGACCCTGGCCTTCATGAAAAGGGCCCCGAAGGCCAGGCAGGAACTTTGGGGCAGGCTGGGAATTCTCCCCAGGGGTATTGACCGTGAGGTGGTGGAGATAATGCACCGCACCCACATAGGAGTGGACCAGGAACATAAGAATCTGCTCTTCCAGGCCGCCCGATTGTCATTGGCCGACGGTTGGGGCGCTTCTATGATAGCCACGGAGCTGTCTGATATCATGTTCGGCACTCCGGTCTCAGTAAGGAGCAAAGTAAATATAGGAGTCCTCAAAAAAAATGAGGTAAATATCACAGTTCACGGTCACGAGCCGGTGCTTGCCGAGGCCCTGGCTATGGCAGCCAATGATCCTGAGATTGTCAAGGCCTCCAAAAAAGTCAAAGCTAAGGGTATAAACCTGGCAGGCGTGTGCTGTACTGGAAACGAGATCCTCATGAGGAGAGGGATTCCCGTAGCAGGAAGTTTTATTCAGCAGGAGGTTGTCCTTGCCACTGGCGCGGTAGAAGCAATGGTTGTAGATGTCCAGTGTATCATGCAGGGTGTATCCCCTGTGGCGGACAATTTCCACACCGAGCTCATCACCACATCTGAAAAGGCCAGAATCCCAGGGGCCACGCACATACAGTTCGACGAGCACAGGGCCATGGAAACAGCCAAAGAAATAATAATGCGTGCCATCAACAAATACCCGGAAAGGGACAAGCACTTCATACCTGTACATCAGATGGACGTAGTGGCCGGTTTCAGTCATGAGAATATCGACTACACCCTTGGCGGTCGTTTCCGCGCATCCTACAAGCCCCTTAACGACAACATTATAAACGGCCGTATCCGCGGCGTTGCCGCCATAGTCGGCTGTGATAACTACAGGGTCCTTGAGGAAATCCATATAGACCTTGCCAGGGAACTCATCGCCAATGACATAATCGTACTGGCTACCGGATGCGCTGCCACAGGCATGGGCCGCGCCGGGCTCTTGTCTCCTGAAGCATTGAGCATGGCAGGTGACGGCCTGAAAGAAGTCCTTGAGACAGTGGGATGCCCGCCTGTGCTGCATATGGGTTCCTGTGTGGATAACAGCCGGATTCTTATTGCCGCCACCGAAATGGTAAAAACCGGCGGTCTTGGCAATGACATAAGCGATCTTCCGGCAGTGGGCTGCGCCCCTCAATGGATGAGTGAAAAGGCAGTGTCCATCGGGCAATACTTTGTCTCAAGTGGTGTTTATGTGGTCTTCGGGCCGGGCTTCCCCACAACAGGCTCCAAGGTGGTTACCGACTACTGCTTCAAGGAGATGGAGAATCTCTATGGAGGGATGTGGGACATGGCCGAGACATCCAATGATTTTGCCAATAAAATGATTGATAAAATAAACCAAAGACGCCAGGGCCTCGGTCTGGACAAAAAGAAGGAACGAGTTCTCTTTGACATGGCCATGAGGCGTGAACTCGAGGCCACACCTCTGCTCGATGTGGGGTGCCGTGGGCCGGGGGGATAATATTGTGTCTGAACGGCCTTTTCGTTCAGACACTAATTTCCTTAATTTTTAATAAAAGAATTGGCGATGTTTACTATTGCATCTAAATTTGAATCTGTAAATGTTTGAAAATCATCCGGCATCTCACCTTTCTGATTAAAATACTGCTTTGCCATAAAAAGAAAACCCATTAAAATTTTCTCTAATCTTTCATCTTCTCTCTGATTTGCTTAATCCATTTAATTGCTTCCGTATATTGTGTTAAATTTAAAATAGTTTTATCTCTATTTTGAATACGCTCTATAACATTGTTTAAAAAAAACAGGATCATCAAGTAAAAGATAAAATTGCGGGCATGACTCAAATAAGAGAATCGCAGCTTTTTTAGCTGTTCTTATACCAATAGGAAAATTTTCACAGATAAATGGCTTAGTAACTTGACATCCCTCTGGGCCAAGACAATTCTGGAGTATTCCAACAAAGTTTTCATCTTTACCGGTTTCAATGAGTTTAATCTTAGAATCAGATTGGTTTTTTTGAATTCGTAAAACATCTTGTTTAATTATAGCGAATTCATCAACACATATTTTGGGTTTTCTCAAGCAACAATTATACTCAGATGGACAATTTGTCCCTCTGCAAAATTTAAAATCGAATTTGTTGGCATTTTTCATGACAATTCAAAAGTAGTTTACGCTTTGTTGGTCTTGTATTTTGGCGATAAAACCTGTTTTTCCTAAATAGTGTCTGAACGAAAAGGCAGTTCAGACACAATTTTGAATTTAAAAAAGGAAGTAACCTTAACATGTTAAGGCCTTGATCATTGTTTCGGCCAATACGATGTTAAACCGCAGAATATCGAACAAGGAATCTCGAATCATGAAGGATTTTAAAGTCATTCCCTTCGACATTCATAATTCCTTGTTCGATATTCGATATTCAAATGTCAGTTCGAGTGGCCCAAACGATGATCAGGGCCCATGTTAATTATCCATGACCTAAATTGAGAAAACAAAATTTGGGGTTTCCGTTCAGACACTAAATATAGAAATACCGTAACGGTTCACAAGTTGAGTATTATAGTACTCCCCATTGTCAAGTTAATTCAGAAATGGCGCCTGCTGGAGCAGGATCATGCCGTCGCGTGTTTCTCTTTGCTACAAAACCTTGCTGATTTGAAGATGATATTTGAATTTGATATTAGCTGAAAATTGTTGTAGAAAGGCGTGCACAGCAGCCTTTTGCCTTTTTCGGAACTTAGTTTGGTAAATATTATATGGTCCCACCACCTGACAGCATATTGATCCAACGAGCTGCTGATATAGTGCAGAAAGGTGGAGTGGTAGCCTTTCCCACAGAGACGAGCTATGGGCTTGGGGCCTCAATAAAACA
Source organism: Thermodesulfobacteriota bacterium (assembly GCA_034658555.1). GTDB lineage: Bacteria > Desulfobacterota > Dissulfuribacteria > Dissulfuribacterales > UBA3076 > UBA3076. Next base: position 5,946 of record JAYEFH010000331.1, read on the forward strand.
CATAGATGCCCTTGAACGAATTTATGTAATCAAACAAAGGCCAAGGCACAAACCACTTTTAATTCTCATTTCAGATACTTCGGATCTCATCCATCTGGTCAGCCATGTTCCTCCGGCAGCAGTTACCTTGATGGAGCGCTTCTGGCCGGGTCCCTTGACCCTGCTTTTGCCGGCCAAACAGGGGTTACCATGGCCGCTTTGTGCAGATACAGCCAAGGTGGGCGTAAGAATCTCAAGCCATTCATGGGCACATTTCCTGGTACAAATCCTGGGGAATCCTATGACCGCAACCAGTGCAAACCTCTCAGAACACCCAGCTACGTATAAGGCCGAGGATGTTGCGGATCAGTTACGATCTTGGCCTCCTGACTACATACTGAACGGAGGCCCTACATTTGGAGGGGCCCCATCCACGATCATTGATGTATGTACTGACCCTCCTGAAATTATACGGGAAGGGGCAATCAGCCCAAAAGATATGGATCTGTGCGGTTAGCTGTTATTTCATAATGCCCTGATTTTTCAAAACTAACAGCTAATCGCTAACAGCTAATCGCTCAATTTAGGTAATATGCGCATAATACGTGAATTTTGGTTACTTGTTTTACTCTACTTGGTTTTTCTGTCCGGTTATCAGATCTGGAAAGAATGTACGTTGCCTGTTTCGAAAACAGGCAAAAATCAGGTCGTATTAATTCCAACAGGGAGCACCTTTTCCTCAGTAGCACAACTACTTGAAACAAAAGGTTTAATCAAATCCAAAAGGGCCTTTTATTGCCTGGCTTGGTGGGAAGATGCAACAACCAGAATCAAGGCAGGAGAATATGAACTCTCTTCAGCCCAAACGTCTATAGAGATCCTGGATTATCTGGTCCAGGGGGAAATCCACCAATATATGGTTACCATCCCCGAGGGCTATAACCTGTTTCAAATAGATGACCTTCTTGCAAATGCGAAATTGATAGCGAATGATTCATTTCTCAATGTAGCAAGAGACAAAAATATCTTAAGAACTTTGGGCATAAAGGCTGATAGCGCCGAGGGCTATGTTTACCCTGATACTTATCAATTGACCAGGGACGCCACGGCACGTGAGATGCTTCGCACCTTTGTCAGTCATTTCCGGGAAGTATGGGATTCAGAGGGATTTAGTCGCAGAACGGAAGAACTGGATATTGAAATCCACGATATAGTGACAATTGCTTCCATAGTGGAAAAAGAGGCCATGCGGTCAAGAGAAAGGCCTCTAATTGCTTGCGTATTCTGGAATCGTCTGAAAAAAAACATGCCGCTCCAGGCAGATCCAACCGTCCATTATGGAATACTTGTGGAAACCAAGGTAAAAAAGCACCGTCTCAGGTGGAAAGATCTAAGAAAAAAGACTCCATATAACACTTATGTAAACAGAGGTCTTCCCAAGGGGCCGATTTCAAACCCGGGCAAGGAATCCATCAGGGCGACTCTCTATCCATCAAAAAAGGATTATCTCTATTTCGTTTCACGAAATAACGGAACACATTGTTTTTCCCGGACTCTGGCTGAACACAACAGGGCCGTAGATCAATACCAACGCCGGCATAAATAACGGCCCATAAAAAAACCACCCTGTTCCAACACAAACCACTGATGCCAGCCGTTAGCGATTAGCTTAACAACCCGTTTTTATACAAAATTTTTACCTAACAGCTAAAGGCTAATTGCTCAATTTAGGTTGAAGCCGAACAAATATCTTTTCAACCGGTATTATAGCGTAAAAGAAGTTCCTCCACTTGTTCGGCCGGCACCGGCCGGCTGATGAGATAGCCCTGAATCTGATCACAGCCTTGCTCACGCAGGAATGTCAACTGCTCTTCCGTTTCCACGCCTTCTGCAATCGTTGCCAGGTCCAGGCTCTTTGCCAGAGCGATGGTGGCCTTTACGATTGCTGCGTCATTAGAATCTGTTGTGATGTCTTTTACAAAACTGCAGTCGATCTTCAAGGTATCCAGAGGAAACCGCTTCAGGTAGTTCATTGAGGAATAGCCGGTGCCGAAATCATCGACCGACAGGTGTAATCCGGCCTCTTTCAGTTCGCACAGCGCGGCTATGGCCTTCTCCACGTCGTGCATAATGATGCTCTCGGTGAGCTCGATCTCCAGGTGCCGGGGATCCAGGCAAGTAGTATCCAGAATCTGCTTCACTGACTTGACAATGTCCTGTTGTCTGAACTGACGGCCGGATACATTGACTCCTATGCGCAGCGGGATAAAACCGGCCCTATGCCAAACCATTATCTGTGCACAGGCCGTTTTTAACACCCATTCCCCGATAGGAACAATCAGTCCGGTTTCTTCCGCAATGGGAATAAACTCTGCCGGGGATACCAGCCCCATCTCCGGGTGTTTCCAGCGAATCAGCGCCTCCAGACCTATGATCCTGCCTGTCCGGACTTCCACCTGAGGCTGATAATAAAGTACCAGTTCGTTCTTCTCCAAAGCTTTCTTCAGCTTGGCTTCTATATCGAGCCTGGCCAGCGTGCTGGCGTTCATGTGCTTCGCGTAGAATTGAAAGTTGTTTC
>JAYEFH010000332.1:0-1892 GCA_034658555.1 Thermodesulfobacteriota bacterium
GTCCACACCGAATATTCAATTCCGGCGGCCTTGGCTGCTTTCTCATTCATTCCAATGCTGGCAAGTTCAGGATCCGTATAAGTACACCACGGAAGAAATGTGTAGTCGGCCTTTCTGGGAAGATGAAAAATAGCGTTGCTGATCACAATTCCTCCTTCATATCCCGCAGCGTGTGTAAATTGATATGCGCCTGTAACATCACCCGCAGCATATATGTGTTTTTGACTTGTCCGCAGCCTGTCATCTGCTTTCAGGCCCTTTCTGTCAAATTCGACACCTATATCATTGAGACCCAGGCCTTCCAGATTTGGCGTCCTTCCCATGGCCACTAATATTTTCTCGGCCCTCAGGTTTACTTCTTTTCCATTTTTATCCTTGATCAGTACCTCTCGCTCTGCGCCCTTGTCGCTTGTACGGATTATGGATGCATTTAAATGAAATACGACGCCTTCGGAGCTTAAAACGTTCATGACCTCATCAGCCATGTCCTTGTCCTCTTTGCTCAGAATCTGGCCACTTCTCTGGATGACAATAACTTGTGTTCCCAAGCGACTGAAAGACTGGGCCATCTCCATGGCGATGGGGCCGGCACCAAGAACAATCATGGATTCGGGCAGGTGATCCAGTGAGAAAATTTCTTTATTGGTAATATATGGGGTCTTATCCAGACCCTCAATGGGAGGAATGCCGGGCGATGAGCCTGTTGCAATGACCGAGTTTTTCGCCGAATGTGCATTCCCGTTTAACCGAATCGTGTGTTCGTCGGAGAATGTTGGGTTGCCAAATTCCACCTTTGCACCCAAAGAGCAAAATCTTTCTTCGGAATCGTGTTTCTGAATGGTGCTGATCACCGATTGTATTCTTTTTTTTACCTCCCTGTAATCCACCGGCGGCAATTCTATAGTGGGAAGGCCATATGCATTTGAGTTTTTCAGGAAATGGTAGACCTGGGCTGTCCTGATAAGGGTTTTACTGGGAACACACCCATAGTGAAGGCAATCACCTCCTAACTCTTTTTCTTTTTCAACCAAGAGCGCTTTGGCCCCTAACTGCGCCGCACCCGATGCCACGGTCAGGCCCGCTGCACCTCCGCCGATGATACCGATATCAAAATCATAATCTGCCATGATATCCTCCAAATTTGATGAAAATGCCTATAACCTCCATCGTAGTTATACAGATGTAAAAAAGGAAACTGTTTCTCTTCCTCTTTTTTACAGAAGCGGCGAAGCCGCGTTTCATAAAATCGCCCAAGCGATTTTATTTGCCATTAAGAGACCAGTCATAATCAAGATATTTGACTTTGATCTTTCCCTTTCCGGATTCCAATCGTTTTTTCAGATCCCCTTTTGCGTATTTCAAAAAGAAGGCGACGACGCCATTCTCAAAATCCTCTGAAAACCAGTCAAATACCTTATTTACATAAAGAGTTTGTCCTGGCCATTTACCAAAAGACCCTTATAATGGGGAAGAAGATTCGTGGCACCTATTACACAGTTTCTGAACGATATCTGATAACAACTAATAGAAAGGAAATGTTATGGAACTCTATGATGCAACCCTACCCATTCAAAAGGGAATGGTAACCTTTCCCGGGGATCCCCCATTTGAAATGAAGCCCTATTTTCAGAGAACCAAGGGGGACCCCTTCGATTTGGCGCTGTTAGCCATGGGAACCCACCTCGGCACACATGTGGATCCACCCGCACACTACCTGGATAGGGGAGCCACTGTGGATGAGATCCCTTTAGAGGTCCTTGTAGGACCTGGAGTCGTGCTGGATATGCGAGGTAAATCTCAAGTAGACCGCCAGTCCCTGGAGGAAGCCGCAATTGGAGATCATATCCGGGTTTTGCTGAAGACGGATAATGGGCCTCGTCTTTTAGGACCTT
>JAYEFH010000333.1:0-1886 GCA_034658555.1 Thermodesulfobacteriota bacterium
CGTTTTGTTCGAAGTCATAGGATAAAAGCTTTTTAATCTCCGGAGCACTTATTTCCACATTCCGTCCATCATTAATAAAACGGTCGTATATTTCCCAGCCCATGGCTTCGAAAAAAAGATCTTCAGGATCCCCAAATCGACCATCCCGTATTTCCTTGGCCAGAGCGGGTAAACAACTTGCAGCCCTAAGCTGCAGTCCAAGGATCTGAAAAACATGAAAAGGCCGGTTTTCTTTGCGGCACTTGGCGCGGACAAGACGAAGAATGGTCTGATAGAGCTGCATCTCTTCTTTTGAGTAATTCACAGACAAAACCATCGGGTCACGGAGAGGCCTATTCTCCTTTACCTGAACCCGGCGTGTACGATTGACATAGCTGCCCAATAGATTCAGTTTCTCTGCGAGATCCTGGCACTTGGCAAGCTGCGCCTTGTCAGTAGGATTCAAGTTTTCAAGTTTTTCTAGAAATTGTCTAAATGAAGAAGTTTTTCTAATGAAGGGACTGGCGCTCATACCCTCTACTGCCGATTCCAGCAGCGATCTGTCTAAAGGGGTTTGGGACAATGCGTTTCCGGCTTGAACCGTAGGTCGGTTGACTTCCAATAGTTCCTCAAACATCCCTTGCGTTTCGAAAAAGTTTTCATCAGTCAGGCGCAACAGGCTATGTAAATCCACATTGCTGTTATTTACAGGCGTTGCCGATACACAAAGCACCGCGCCGGCAGTTTCGGCAAAGCTTTTCCCAAGGTGGAATGTAGTTGTCGCGGGGTTACGCATATAGTGAGCTTCATCGAAAATTACCAGATCCAAGGGATCAAAGCCCAAGGTCCAATGACGTATTTCCTGTAAAAATTTAGTTTTGGGGGAACTTTCTGATTGCTCATCAGGTGGCTTCTTAAGAAGACTAAGTTCCGCTTTTGGGGGACGGAGGCCGGTATAAGTGGCAATTAATGCAAAGGAATGCCCTGGTCCTTCAGTCTTGAGATATTTGATTTCCTGTTGTAAATCGTTAAAGTCAACGACCCTTGCATCAATCAGGAATTTGATCCGCAGTTCATCTCGCCACTTGTCAGCCAAAATCTTTGGACAGACCACAAGCAGTCTTTTTGCCTGTCGTCTGGCCTGTAATTCTATCCAAATAAGTGCGGATTCAATAGTTTTACCGAGACCCACCTCATCAGCTATAATGAGGCGTTCGGTGGGTGAGTTGATGAACTTAAGAACTGGTTTAAACTGGTAGGGATAGAAATCGATCTGAGCAGCCTCCATCGAATAAATCACTTCATGGAGAACGCCCTTGAGTTTTTCATAAGTAATGAGTCTCTGAAGATCTCGCAATTTACCGAAATGTCCTGCCCTCAAGCGGTCTTCTATTGTTTCTGTAACAGTTTTCTGCATCGCTTCGAGGCAGGAAAGAGGGCGATAAGTAGAACTTCCTCCTGGAAAAGACAACTGCACCATTATGTGCGGACCTGCATTACGACAATTCCCGGTGTATTGACCAAGCTGTCCTGGACTGTTTTTGTCAATCACCCAATCGCCAGGTGAGAAAGGAACCTTATTATTTGAAGATTCATTACGCATAGCTTCAGTGTCTTGGAATTTGGGGAACGTTGCCAATTTATACAACATATTTCATTGGCAGGACCTTTTCATGGCTTCCGTGTCAAATCCCACGTTTCAAAAAATTGAATGTGGCTCAATTCCACGTGCCATAATGTCATGTAGGACACCAGACGCATCGAGCCCGTCTTGTCTCTGCATGAGGACAATGTGCCTTGATAATTAATCGGCAATGTTACTTCTTTTCGCAAATTCAAACTGTCATGACGGGGCATTTTGTTACTCCAAGCATGAAATTCGTCACCCGCTCGCAGTGCTCGCTCGA
>JAYEFH010000334.1:0-1885 GCA_034658555.1 Thermodesulfobacteriota bacterium
CGGCTATGATTTTCAAATCATTGAGGTATAGCGGGACAACCCTTAAATGGCAAAAAAATCTAAAAGACAGAAAGCGATCAAGAGGCTGAACTTATCTGATCACACCCTGGATATAAATATCCGTAAGTGTAATTACAACAAGTTCAATTTTTCAGAGATCGAGGACTATGTCCGTGATCTGGTTGGATCACGTGATTACCAGTACAAGGCTATCAAACAGATAATGATCTATCTCTGGGGTGGCGGTTATAATAGCGTTACTGATCTTGCAAAGGAGAATTATCAACAGAAGTTGCAGATTCAGCAGCGGTTCGGGACCGAAACAAATTTTTACCACAATCTGCCCCTGCCGGATCGGCTCTCCGGGGTCGTGCATATGGCCACAGGGACAGGGAAATCATATGTGATATTTGCCATCGCCCATCTCTCCCTTGTCATGGGGCTTACAAAACGGGTTTTGGTGCTCGGTCCGGCTTCAACCATTATAGAACAGGGCCTGCGCGAAAAATTCAGGGACTTGATGAGCAGGAAAGAATTTAATGACAAACTCCCGACGAAATATAGGGGAAGGGCGATTAATCTTCTGACTGACAATGACCCTATAGAAGACGACTCCATTGTGATTGAAAACATCAATGCTGTCTACACCTTTGGTGGGATCACCGACACATTCTTCAAAAACACCGACGAAGTTCTTGTCCTTGGAGATGAAATCCATCATGCCTATTCCCATCTGAAATATGCAGACAATCGGCTCGTGCTCGATAAAGAAAAGGGTCAAGAAGGCAAGGGAGAAACAAGAGATGAACGGCTATGGATGCTGTTTTTGCGGGAAAACAGCAAAATCACCAGGCACATCGGCTTTACCGGCACACCCTATAACCAGAACGAATATTTCGCCGATATCATCTACAATTATTCAATCAAGGACGCAACTGAAGAGAGATATATCAAAAAGATCAATTCGATTATCCGTACAGAAACCGATGAAGGTGACTCAAAACTTACGATTGATCAACGTTTTGAAATGGTGCTGAAAAATCATCTGGAAAATCGTGAGAAGTATGCCTATAGGAATCTTTCCGGCAAAAGGAGAGTAAAGCCGATCACGATTTTTATCTGCCCCAATCAAAAAAATGCTCAAAGAAGAAGTGAGGAATTTATTACATTTCTGGCTGGATATGAAAAAAAGCACAACGGTGCGAAAGGCACGGATTCGGAGATCGTAGACGGATTGCGCAAAAAAGTTATCTGCGTTGTAAGCCGGGTTTCTGAGTCGGAATACAAGCATGAGCTTGATAATATCGAGGAGATATCTGCCGAAAAGCCGGGTGGGAGCGTGGAGTTTGTTTATGCGGTGAACAAGCTTTCAGAGGGCTGGGATGTGGATAATGTCTTTCAGATTGTTCCTATGGAAGAGAGGGTTTTTAATTCCAAACTTCTTATATCCCAGGTGCTTGGCAGGGGGATGCGCATCCCCCGTGAAGTTCCGAATATACACATCGTACAAAACTATCCTGTTCTGACTGTTACAAATCACGACAAATTTGCCGATCACATCAAGGAGCTGGTTAAATCGGTTACCGAGAGCGATATGTACCTCACCTCTTCAGCGCTGGCTGACCGGGAACAGGGGAGAGGCGCACACAATTTTACCGTCTTCAACCTCAATTATATCCTCAGGTTTTCGAAAAATAGTTCCTGCAAAAATCGGCATCTGGCATATTTTTTGCTATGCGGCTTTTTTCATAGGAGCACCAACATCCCCATTAACAATAACTAACTCTTTGTGTTTCTTACGATTACGGTTCATTTTAGCCCTGCTGAATTCAACCAGTTTGTTAACGAAATCCTCATCGGATTGTACTCGCAGGACAAACGCTTC
>JAYEFH010000335.1:0-1879 GCA_034658555.1 Thermodesulfobacteriota bacterium
AACGGCCTTACTTCCTCTGGTACCCTTCTGGTGAAACGAGATAATGCCGAGGTAACCGAGGTGCTCTCCGGGGAAATCATCTACCTGTAATTCCGTTTTTTAAACGGAAATTCCCCCAAGGACTCGTAACTATTTGAAATCATTATGTCTGTTACATGACTACAACATAGTTAAATGCCTGATATTATTAGGCCGAGGGGGGAACTTCGGTTTAAATCAAGCATTAACTTTGTCGCTACGTTACCTGGCTTCTCGACGTAATATCAGTACAGTAAAAATGGTTCTATATTATATATTGGGGCGGATTTTACAGACTTTATATTTATATAAACGGGCCTACCTGGCCTTGATTTTAAGGACTTCAACCACCTTCTGCACACTGATTCGCATTTATAGCTACCATGATATCCTGCATGGATGCGATCTTTACCTCGGAAATAGTCCCATTAAGAACTAAAGATTTTCCGGCTGCAGGATGATTGAAGTCTGCCAATACGTAATCACTGTGAAGCTCTTTCAGATAGAACTTAATGAGTTTCCCATTTGAATCGAACTCTTCGTAATATTTCCCTTCCTTCAACCGTTCAGAATGACTAAGATCAGAAATGGAAATTTTTCTAATAAGATATGGATTATAAGGGCCGAAGGCCTGCTCAGGCGGTATGTTTACTTGGATCTCATCTTCCTGTGCGTGGCCGATTAATGCATTCTCAAGGGCGGGTAAAATGCGATCTCTGCCATACAGAAACCGGCAGTTAAAGGGTCTGCTAAGATCCTCTGGTGTTTCCCCATCTTTTATAGTCACTGTATAATTGACAGTGACAACTGTGTCTCTATCGACTTTCATCCTTTTCTCCTGTAATTAGCTTATGATACCATCGTACCCGAACATAGTATCCAAAAAAGATAATTTTTGCAAAAGATCCTCGAACCGGCCTGCTAAAGTCATTGGTCTTACCGGGGGGATAGCCTCGGGGAAAAGCACTGTGGGAAGGATGTTATCAGAGCAGAATTTCCCAGTCATTGATACCGATAAGCTGGCAAAGGAGGTCGTGGAACCTGGAAAGCCTGCTTTGAAGAAGCTTGTCAAGATCTTTGGAAAAGAAATTCTAAGGAACGACAAGACCCTTGACAGGTACCGAATGTTTGAAATGATATTGACCGATGCCGGTGCCAGGCAGCTTGTAGAAAATATTATTCATCCCTATATTTTAAAACGGATGGATCAGATACTTCAACAACTGGCCGCTTCAGGAAACAATGTCGTAATAGTAGAAGTACCCTTACTTTTTGAGGCTGGCTGGCAGGACCTGTTTGACTATGTAATTTCAGTCGTAGCACCAGAATCGATCTGTACCAAACGCTTGGCAGAGCGCAAAAAAATGTCCATTGACATGGCCTCCAGGTGGATGTCCACTCAGATTCCTCAGGAAGTAAAGGCCAAAAGGTCTGATTATGTAGTCCACAATAATGCTGGACTAGATGAATTGCAGATCCAGGTAAATCGCTTGTCAAGGGTATTGAAACATCTGGTAATCAAGGGAAGAAATGAGACTTCATAGGACCTATGGAAGAAATTATCCCAAATTATATACGGAAGAACAAAATCTCTGTGATCGCCAAAAAAGCTTGACAATTGGTATCATTTTTCCTAGAAAAATAACGGATAGTCGTTAATTGTCACGTGATATACGCTTGATATACTTTTGATTATATGATAATTTACTTTCAAAAAATAAGGAGATAATAAATGATTATTAAAACTAATATCCTTAGTTGCTCTCATTGTGGTAGTAAAAATCTTGTTAAGAATGGATTTGACTCTAATAATGGTAAACAGCTTTACAAATGTAAGGATTGTAACGGATATGGCAGGGAG
>JAYEFH010000336.1:0-1876 GCA_034658555.1 Thermodesulfobacteriota bacterium
AACTCGATCAAATTGCTCCTCGAATTTTCAGCTTCGTCCTGCAGATCAGCAGGGATATCAACAGGGTTGGCTTTGCCGCTTCCATCATTGCTGAACTCAAATGCCTTCATTTGTATGAGATCTACAATACCTCTGAAATCCTCCTGTTCCCCCAGCGGCAGAGAAACCGGAACCAGTCTCAGGTCCAGGGCTTCCTTTATTGCATCCATAGCCTTTTGGAAGTCTGCTCTCTCTTTATCCATTTTGTTAACACACATAATGACAGGAAGGCCTGAGTCTTTGATAATGGACCATACCTTCCGTGTCTGTGGTTTTACCGGATTTACAGCATCTACCACGAACATTACATTGTCAGCCGTCCTGATGGCTGCCTTGGCTTCAGCGATGAAGTTATCATCCCCGGGTGTGTCCATAAGGTAGACTTTGGTCTTTTTCCAGGTCAGATGATGAAACGCTGTGCTAATGGACATGTTGCGTTTGACCTCTTCCGGCTCAAAGTCCAATACCGAGGATCCATCATCGACCTTGCCCATGCGCGTAATCGCCTTGGCAGTGAAAAGCATGGCCTCTGCCAGAGAAGTCTTACCGCTCCCACTTTGGGCGACCAGAGCGAAATTTCTGATGTTGCTGACGTCCATAGATGCTAATCCCTTCCTTTTATAGATTTATGTTTTCCCCGTACCCCACCTCATGCGGTCTTTCATAAGATAGGCGGACTCTTCCCGTTCGATTTTGACTGCACACACCTTGAATTCAGGTGTCTTGGTGATCGGGTCCAGTGCTCTGCTGGTCAGAATATTTGTCCTTGTCTCAGCAAAATTGAATGTCATACAAACAACACCGGCAGGAACAATTTCCGTAATCTTTGTTTTGGCCTTTATACTCCCTCTTCTTGAGGTCACTTTTATGACTTCTCCGTCCCGGATCTCAAGAGTGGCTGCATCAGCCGGGTGTATCTCAACATGCTCTTCTCTCCGCAGCTCATCAAAGCCTTCTGCTTTATGCGTCATGACTGCGTGATAATGGAAGGCGCACCGTCTGGTGATAAGGATAAAGGGATACTCATGGCTGGTAGTCTCTGCCGAAGGCCGATATGAAATGGGTGCGAATTTTGCGCGCCCGCTCGGTGTGTTGAAGCGCTCGCTGTAAAGAAACTGCGTCCCTGGATGTTCGTGATCCGGGCAGGGCCATTGGAGGCCGGACTTCTCAATACGTTCATACGTGATGCCCCCATAACTAGGGGTCAAAGCGCGTATTTCCTCAAAGACCTCTTGGGGGCTGCCAAAATCAAAACCTTTGGCCCCCATGCTTTTTGCAATATCGCATATAATCATCCAGTCGGGACGTGAATTGCCTTTAGGCTCTATTGCTTTGCGGACCCGTTGTACCCGCCGTTCAGTGTTTGTAAAGGTCCCGTCTTTCTCAGCAAAACTGGCAGCCGGGAGCACTACATCTGCCAGTCGAGCTGTCTCTGTGAGGAAGATATCCTGCACAACGAACAGTTCCAGGTGTGATATGGCCTTTTTGATGAAAGTTGTGTCCGCGTCCGTGACTACCGGGTCTTCGCCCTTCAGATAGAAGGCTTTGATTTTACCATTATGGGCAGCTTCAAACATCTCGGTCAATGTGAGCCCGTTTGATGGACTGAGCTTACAATTCCATGCCTTTTCAAATTTTCTCCGCACCTTTTCATTTTCCACCTTTTGATAACCGGTGTATACGTTGGGAAGCGCCCCCATGTCACAGGCACCCTGAACGTTATTCTGCCCCCTTAAGGGATTTACACCGCTTGAGAGTTTACCGATATTACCTGTGAGTAGCGCCAGGTTGGCCAGGGCCCGCACATTATCCGTCCCATGCGAGTGCTCAGTGATAC
>JAYEFH010000337.1:0-1874 GCA_034658555.1 Thermodesulfobacteriota bacterium
CATCACCCGCTACTACATCCACGGCCTGGGACTTCTGGCAATGGTGACCCCTGCGGATGAAGTCTACTGCTATCACTTTGATGCAATCGGCAGCACCATTGCCATGACTGATGAGACCCAGGCCATGGTCAACACATATGCCTACACTCCCTTTGGGAGCATTGCCAATGAGCAGGAGTCCTTGCCACAGCACTTCAAGTATGTAGGCCAGTATGGAGTAATGGCCGAGCCTAATGGCTTCTACTATATGCGGGCCAGGTATTATGACCCCGAGGTAGGCAGGTTTATCTCTGAAGACCCGATTGGGTTTGGGGGCGGGTATGTTAATTTGTATGCTTATGTTGGTAATAATCCGATTCTGTTTGTAGATCCGTTAGGTCTAGAACTTCGTATCTATAATAGACCAGCAACAGGAATTCTGGGAAGGTTAGGAGGAAATCATGCATTTTTGTACAGCACAGAAACGGGTCAAGCATGGGGGACCGCTGGTAGTTCTGGATCTGGTGCCCAAGTAGATGAGGCTGAAGTAGTATTATCAGGCTCATATAACGTGATCCCTAATCCGCAAAATATCCCAGAGAGCGGTATGATGAATTACATGGAAGACACGAGGAACAGTGGTTTGTATTTTCCCGGTTTGCGTGATTGTCACAGCGCCATTGACAGAACACTCAGCAACTTTGGCCTGGAAAATCCCGGCGCACCCGGTGGGCGAATAGGGACAATTCCCGCTCCATCGTCTAGAAGATCAGGTGGATATGGAGGATCAGGAAAGTGATTCAGACGCATTATTTTATAAATGCGAATGTCTTTAATAGAAGGAAATTATGGAAAATAATGATGGTCATATCCATAATGCTAACAATGTCAATGGCTAATGTATCATGTATAAATGGTGCAGAAAACACACCTTCAGAAAAAAAACTCTATATCTATAGCAGCCGAGAACTTTCTGGTTTTTTCAAAGATATAGGCTATCCGGATTTATGGTATAATGATATTAGAATCTCAAGAAATTCAAATGGTACAGCGTTAAGGTTTTTGAATGAGCGTAAAAAGAAGATTGTTGTAGTAACATGCGATGGCTCTATAGCACTTGTTGACAGCCCAGGCTATCTGGCTTGGTTGAATGATGCAAATCAGGTGATTGTTTGGTTTGATGAAAAAAGCAGAGTTCATTATGCAAACGGTACGTCTGAAAAAAGGCCATTTAGTCCCTATAGTGGACCAGATCCTTCCGGCAAATACTTTATAAAGCAAACGCCGGTTTCCTCTGTTCTGCCCTTGAGCGAATCATGTAACACTAGCATATATTCAACCGAAAAACCTAATATTCCGCTGATAGAAGTAGATCTTTGCGGTGCTCAGAAAATATTTTACAAGGACGGCAAAATTTATCTTACGGGGAACCAATATCGTGATGGCAAATGGCAAGAAGAAGTGATGTACATTTTTCAGGAAAAAAAGAATACATTGGAACAGGTTGATAGAATTATTGTACACAGGCCGAGTAAGTCGCCAGCCCCGTTTTACGCCGAAGACTTCAGTCCTTGGGATGATGAAGTACTGTATTTGGATGTTTATGATTTTCCTTCCAGATCAAGATGGTACTCCTTTAACCTGAAGACACGTCAGCTTACAGAAGTTGGCAAAGTGCCTTTTGGGAGCGGACGGGCTTTTTACCTGCAATGCGACATCATCAAGGAAGTTACAGAGAAGCTGAAGGTAGAAACTGAATAAGGGGACAGTTAGTGAGAGAGGCTCGATGTCAGCTCTTTATATAGGACAATTCTGTTGATGGCGGTTTAAGCCGAGCCAGGTAGATACCATAAAGGGCAGCTTGAATTATATTAGCTCCAGAGATCACAAGAAAT
>JAYEFH010000338.1:0-1872 GCA_034658555.1 Thermodesulfobacteriota bacterium
TCAGGGTTTTGCTGGCCTCATCTGCAGCCGGATATGAATAAGTGACCTTTTTGCCGATCACCTCGCTGAGATTAAAGCTATAGGACAGAGAAACCTGGGGTACATTCAGCGTTACCTTGTGACGCAGAGTGTCCGGCAATTCCGCGTATTCACCATTTATGGATACGACCTCAAGATTGAGGGTGTTGGGCAGGGTCCTGAACTTTTCCGGTTTGATTTTTCTCGTCCTCAGCCCATCCTGCCAGCTCATGCCGGGATTATTTGTCTTTAGATAGTCTTCAAAATAGAGCTTATAGAGGTCAACCGGGCTTTCCGGTTTCACATCGGAGATGAAGTCATCCAGATAGCTCTCCGAGTCAAAGCCGGACATCTGAACCAAATCTACACCGTCATTGTATTCATGGGTTTTGTACCATGGTGAAAGGGGAACCCAGAGGTCACCTTCGCCTGCCTTTGCCCCGGCATAAGGGTCATAGTCAACAAGGGCCTCGGCCCATGTGTGCTCCATTTGAACAGCTATTACTTCGTCTCCTGAGACAATCAGGGTGCCGGGAATCCCGGCGCTTGCAATGAGGCTGCCGAGCTTTTGCGGGTCATCAACGCCGGTGAGATTTTTTGCCTTTTCAATCGGAAGTTCTATGGTGCCGGTGACATACCGGCAGGGGATATTGGCGGCACGATAAAGCGCCAAAAGCAGGGAAACAGTATCGATATCATTGCCTGCCTTTTCAATAAAGGCGCCCCTTGAGCCCTTTAAGGAACCATAATAGAATTCAACCTCGATGTTCTTCTTTACCCATTCAAATATCCCGGCAGGAGAATTGTTGAGTGAGGCAACCAGGTCTCTCATCTCTTGAGTTATGACCACATCGATTGTCTCTTCTAAGTCTTCAGGGTATGGAGGTGGTACTGACAGGACACCTATGGCGCCGCTTTCGGCGGACAACAGGGTCTGCGGACTCGTTTTTGCGGTCTTTTGATCCAGGATATTACTTGAATTAATGGAACTTGTTGACTTCTGTAACAGATATGCAGGTTTTACCTTGCCTGACGTATCCGGCTTGACTGGTTTGAAATCAGATGGTCTGAAGGAAGGTGGTGAAGGCGCGAGCTCCGGTTTTTCAGGCTCAATCCTGACGTTATTGTCAAAGTATTCCCTGAATGCCGAGATACTCTTTGGGAAATCAGCATGTGCTCCAATTTCTTTAAGTGCCCTGTTTTCATAGACATTTGTATTCTTTTTTAAAATATCTTCCAAACGATTAAGAATCGGTTTAATATTCTTGTCATAATGGGCAACAAGATCAGCGGTTTTTGCCTGAACAGTATCTGGTGCCTTTTGTTCCTTTTGTTTTGCCTGTCGTATCTTTAAATTATTTCTTACCTTTTTATCCAGATCCTTCAGGGACTCATACTTGGCCTGAAGATACTTGATCTGGATAGCAGAACTTTCTCCCTTGCCGATCTTTTGTTCGATTTTTCCAATAATATCTCTAATGGATGTCAGTGTGTGGTTTAATTCCTTTACAGCATGAGGCTGGATTAAATCATCTTTTAATATCTTTTGCGCAAGTTCTGATCTTTCTTTTTGTGGAATTTCTGGGAGTGGTTTCAAAAAATCCCTGGATAAAGACAGCGTATTTCTCTTTTCCTTAATAGGGATTGCAAAGGCGGAAATGCCGGTAAACTGGAAGAAAAGAATAAACGTCAACAAATAGACAAAGAACTTTTCAAGATTACTCTTCTTTCTTCCCTTATACATCTTAACTTCCCCTCTCCTGATCCTTCCGGAACTTCAACCCACGCCTGTTACGATGAGGGCCAGACAGAGTGAGAATTCACCCTGCCTGGCTTGTCGTTCTTGAAATTCAT
>JAYEFH010000339.1:0-8388 GCA_034658555.1 Thermodesulfobacteriota bacterium
GAAGGCTACAGTGTATGCTCCGCGCCCAGCGGGAAAAAGGCCCTTCGACTCATGGACAGGGAAAATGTATCCCTGGTCATAAGTGACGTGAGGATGCCGGGCATAGATGGGATGACTTTACTGAAAGAAATCAAGGCTAAGAACGCAGATGTCCCTGTAATACTGATTACTGCCTTTGCGTCCTTGGACACCGCAATGGCGGCAATGAAAGAGGGAGCCTGGGACTACCTTACCAAGCCCTTTCGAATAGAAGAAATCAGGGAGGTTGTGGAACAAGCCCTTGAAACAAGACCAAAGGCCCAATCTTTTATTAGAGATAATGCTGACAAGATTTATAAGCTTGACAATATGTTGACCAAAAGCCCGGTCATGCTCAAAATATTCCAGCTAATACCCAGGATAGCATCCAGTCCTTCCAGTGTGCTCATATCCGGTGAAAGTGGCACAGGGAAAGAGCTTGCTGCACGAGCCATTCATAACCTTGGAGTCCGCAAGGACAAGCCCTTTGTAGTTATTAACTGCGGAGGCATCCCGGAAAATCTCCTTGAAAGCGAGTTGTTCGGCCACAGCAAAGGGGCCTTTACAGGTGCTGATCGCAAAAAACAAGGCCTCTTTGCCATAGCCAGTCAAGGCACTATCTTTCTTGATGAAATTGGAGAGCTGCCCATGACCCTCCAGGTAAAACTGTTGAGAGTCGTGCAACAGAAGTCCTTTACATCTCTTGGCGACACCAAAGAGATCAAGGTAGATGTGAGGATATTGGCAGCCACCAACCGTGACCTGGAAAAGGAGGTAATAGCCGGACGATTCAGGGAAGACCTGTACTACAGACTCAACGTGATTCAAATTCGTATGCCACCATTAAGAGAACGTCCTAAAGACATCCCTCTCATGATCCAATATTTTCTGGACAAGTATTCCAAAGAACAAAACAAGGCTGTACAGGGTATATCCAGCTTTGCCATGGAGGCATTACAGAAATACTCGTTCCCTGGAAACGTGAGAGAACTGGAAAATATCATCGAAAGGAGTGTGGCCCTTGCCACCTCAAATCTTCTGCTTCCTGAAAGCCTGTCTCTGGCTGAGTTCAAACAGCAAAAAACCGCCGAATCCAGCCCCTTTTCTTACGAGCCGTGCCTGGGGCATGAAGGTTTAGACCTTGAGCAGTTCCTCGGCCATATAGAAAAAACTCTCCTAAAAAAGGCACTTGAGAGGACAAACGGGGTAAAGACCGAAGCTGCCGGCATCCTCGGCCTTAACTTCAGGTCTTTTAGATATCGTCTATCAAAGTATGCCCTCTAGGAACTCAAATGGCGGCCTTTTTTATTGTATAACCGCAGGCCGCCTAACTATCCTGGTCCTGCTGCTCTGCAGCACCTATTTCCTGTCCAGATATTTTGCCGATGCTTTTGGCAAAGTGACCGAGCTGTCTATAATCCTGGGAGGGGCATTTCTTCTCACTGCCGTTTATATCGTATGGTACAAAAAGAGGGGCCTGAATAAATGGCTCCTCTATATCCAGACGGCATTAGATGTCATCCTGGTGAATCTTGCCGTATTTTGGACCGGTGGGCCTGAAAGCCCTCTTGTCTTCTTATATCCTATTGCCATTCTTACCGCATGTATTCTTGGTAGTCAAAAGGAGGGCGCTGCATCAGCCTTCCTGTGTACCATCAGCTATGCCGCCCTTTTCCGGCTCTGCGAAATACCGGAAGACAAACTAGATGATGCCATATACATCTTCTTTATCAACATGGCGGCCTTTAATATCATTGCATCTTTAGGAATTGTCCTTGCAAAACGTCTTCATTACACAGAAAAAAAGCTGTCAGACACCAAGGTGGATCTGCGCCGCATGGAGGAAATCCATCGCCATCTTGCAGACAGTATTCAGTCGGGTCTGATCACAGTGGATGAAAAAGAGAATATCACCTTCTTTAACCAGGCGGCTATTGAGATTCTCGGACAAAAAATTATTAACGGATACGGGCAGCCCCTACAAGAACTCTGGCCAACAGGGACGCAGCTACTGGAGAAATTCAGGGGCGGCGGAGAAGGAGAACGGCAGGAAGTGAGCCAAACAGATCCCCACGGCTCACCCGGATTCCTCGGGATATCCACTTTTTTGTTAAAAGGCCACCAGGAGCAACACCTTGGATACGGAATAATCTTTCAAGACATTACAGAGATAAAGGCAAGGGAAGAGCGCCTTCAGCGCATGGATCGTCTTGCCGCCCTTGGTGAGATGGCAGCAGGACTCGCCCATGAGATAAGAAACCCCCTGGCATCCCTGTCCGGGGCAGCCCAGTTTCTGGAAGAATCAGCACCGTTGCAGCCTGAAGAAAGAAGACTACTGCAGATTATTAGTAAAGAGAGCGACCGTCTGAATGATATTACAAAGTCTTTTCTTCTCTATGCCAAACCAGAGGAAAAAAAGATTCAAAACATATCTTTACTGGAAGAAATTGAGTCTGTCCTGTCCCTGATGAAACAAAGAAAAAAACTCCCAAGAGCCGATGTCAAAATAGATATCCTGGCCAATCTCGAATTCGAGGTAGACCCGTCTCAATTTAAACAGGTCCTTCTGAACCTCCTGCTGAATGCCTATCAGGCCCTGCCGTATAAAGACGGAAGAATATCAATCAAGGGAACGACTAAAGGGGGAGATCACCTGGTTCTTAAAATCTCAGATAACGGAACCGGCATAAGGCCTGAGGATCTTTCAAGGGTGTTCAATCCTTTCTTTACCACCCGGCCGGATGGAACAGGATTAGGCCTGGCAATAGTACATAGGCTCGTTCATGAATGGAATGGTGATATTACAGTGAATTCTGAACAGGGCAAGGGCTCTACCTTTACTCTGCATCTTCCTAAACGTATGAAGGGCGTTGAAAACTAAATGGAGATATGCAGGCCGGCCAGGAGCCGGCCTGCAGGTATCCTGTAAACGCTTACAGGTTATTTCCTCCAGACCCACTCGGTCTTGAGGTTTATTTTCTTTTCCTCACTGAAAAACAGAACATTCCAATCATCATCAGACCTGCCAAAGGGCACATACCACAGCTTGACTTCCACTAAAAGCTCATCTGCAGTGAGTTCCCTTGTCTTCTTACCGTCTTTTTCTACATCAGCATATGGGAACGGTATCTCGAAGACCGCCTTTGTCATCTTTTGAGGCGGCAGGCAAGTGTCTCTGAGCAAACCGCACTTCTCATAGGGCCCTCTTCCCATCTCTGCTCCTCTGCCGAAGCGTCCGGGGTAAGGCATGTATATAACTTGATCATTATAGACTTGTTTCCCATCCATTGTCTTCGCGGTCACATCCAGGACCAGCCGGTTGGGAGTAGGTCACCCATCCGGTATGGCGTGCCCGCACTTGTTGAACATCTCCACTTTGATCACGCCAAGCGGGATGATGCCTTCGGCCTTATTCTTACGCCAGAAGTGGGCCATAGCATCAACCTCAACGTCCAGGGCCATCTTGATCATGGTCTCGTCCCGGTAGGCTTGCATGTCGTGGCCCAGACCGCACTTGGCCATGTGGCATTCCTGACAGCTATCATGCCCACCTTCGGGAATATAGGTAAAAAGATAGGTGCCATACAACGTAGCACACTGAGAAGGTTGATCCAGCTCAAAGTTTGGCCCTTCGCCGTGACACTGACCACAGTATATGGACTCACTCATGGCCGGGGCCTTTGCCATAATAGGCGTGGCGGGATCATCGTGCTCTCCGTCTTGAGAGCCGTAGACAGTACCCGGCTGCGGATAGCCATCCTGCCATTTGTGAATTATGGCCATCTTGTTGTGGCACACCATGCAGCCGATGTTGAGGCTACCAATCTTCTCTTCCAATTCATCAATCAGGTCATCATCATCATCGGCGTAAGCCTTTTGCCAGTCTCTTATGGTCTTGACGATCTCCCGAGCTACATCATCCGTTGCCTCATCCAGTTGAGGCAGGTGGCATTTGGCGCAGAACATGAGATGCTCTACTGTTATGTCCTTGTCCTCTTTGACTCCTGAATAGGGGAACAACTTCAGGCCCTTGTCTACCGCAGTAAGTATCGTTGGGGCCGTCCTGAGCGTAACCCCCAAAATTGAAACGGCATGAACGGAATTTTCCCATTGTTCATATGCCTCTTCATGACACTCCTGGCAAGAACTCGAATCATAGCGAGCAGCTAGCTCCGCGATGGTCTTGGCCTTAGGGACCTCCGCAGGCTTTGTGCCACAAAGTCCATAAGAGGACCAGACACAGCTCACCAAAAACAAAAATGTTACAATCCTCAAAACTCCCATAAATACCTCCTTTCTATTAATTACAGATTGGATAAGTTATGTAGTGAAATTTGAAATTGGGAAAAACACAAAGATGTAGATGCGTTACCTGATTTCAAATTTCCAGTTTCCACATCGCCGTTCAATTCAATAATACACATTTTTTCGAAAAAAGTGTAAACTGGTAAATGACGGATGCAAAAAATATTTATCAAA
This sequence comes from Thermodesulfobacteriota bacterium, assembly GCA_034658555.1. Taxonomy (GTDB): domain Bacteria; phylum Desulfobacterota; class Dissulfuribacteria; order Dissulfuribacterales; family UBA3076; genus UBA3076. The sequence goes on from JAYEFH010000339.1 coordinate 4,498, forward strand.
TACCCAAGTATAAACTGTTCAGATATTCCATTTATCAATACATAGATCCTAATAAATAGACAGAGACTATCATAACTCAAAAGAGACGTCAAAAAAAATGTATCAGGCCTAATTACACTGCGAAAAGTCCTTGAAATAGGATTTCGCTCAAAAAATACCCAAGATGTACCCCCTTTATAGATAATATTGAATGTTAAATGCTGAGCAATATGGCTGAAAAATCAGCAAAAATACCCTCAAAAACAAGAAAATGCCTCTGGATTCTTGGTATTTTTTTTCTTTCAGCAACACTGCTGTTAGGCTCACTTTATCAATGTCTTCCTTTGATTATAAAAAAACTGGTGCCAATTGTTGCAAGATCCGAAGGATATTCAGTGAGGTTGAGCGAAGTCAGAATGAGTTATGGTTTTATCACTATTGAAAAAATCCGAATCAGTCACAAAAAAATCAGGGGAGAGATCCAAAGAATATCCGTTGAATATTCCCTCTGGCCCTTTGGCCTCATGGAGATCAAGCTGGAGAAGCCGGACTTCAAAGTTACGCCAGGTACTTCAACCGGCAGCGACTTCAGGTTTAACAAAACCTTGGTGTGGCTGCTGGGCAAGGTCTCGATTATAAATGGAGAAATAGAGCTAAAAACTGCATCTCTTGTGACAAGTCTCAGTGCCCTTTCAATAGCCGGAAACGAACTTCCGTCTTCAGTGCAAAAACCAAATGACCTATCCTCTGCTTCCACCCTGTCAGGCCGCATATCTGTGGTGACTCCGGAAATCCAGGCTGAGGGTGACCTGAAAGGCATGTTGGACTGGGATTCCATACAATTTCATCTTATGTCAAAAGGGGAAATAATAGTTAATAAATCACAGGACAGGACACCCTATGACCTCAAGACTTCCGGCAGAATTGAGGCCCAAATGGACGGACTGAGTGCCGAAGCTGATCTTGCGGTTCATGACCTTTGCTCAATCTTTCCCTCCCTTTCAGGGGAAAAGACCAAAAGTGACTCGACCGGCAATATCAGGCAACCTTGTTCTGTAAGCATATCAGCCAACATCAGATACCTCCTGGCTGAGGGCCTGAATGTGTCAGGCAAATTGGCCTTTAAGGATACAAGATTATCTTCAATCTCAGGCATCCCCACGGTCCAAGGCACCTGGCAAATGAAGGCATCTCCGGATCTAAAAAACGGCTTCATTGATGCCGGCTTTGCACCTCGAGAATTGCCTATTTCCATTAAGCTTTCCTGGCCCTGTAAAAACGGCAATCAATGGGAAGCTATTGCCGGGATCTCAAGCACCAACTATGACTTTTCCAATCTCAAAGGCCCTCTCCTGTCCGGTCTTGGGGATATCATTGCTGACGTATTTGTCACACCTGATTCGTGGCAGGTATCTGCGAGCCTTGACGTAAAGGATCTATCCTGGGCCAGGGATGAAGACCATGCCTTTGAAGGGATCTCTTCAAAAATCGAGTTCTTTGCAAATTATGATGGATCTCTTAAAAGCGTATCCTGGAGGGCCGACCTGGAATGGAATAAAGGGGCGGCACTTGTATATCCATGGTTTCTGGATCTCTTTCAACTCGCCGGTAGTATTAAAACAATGGGAACTCTGGATAAAAAGAAACTGCTTTTCAACAAAATCTCAGTATCCGGACCGTTTGAACTTGTGGCCAAAGAGGTCTCCCTTGATTACAGCCTTAATGACAATGCTGCAAAGCTTTCTCAATGGAAAATGCCAAAGATTCAGTTCTTTAGGGCCAACGGCAGGTTAGAGATTCCATATGAAGTCTTTCTCCAGGAACCGTTCTCTGTAAAGTACGGCTTTCTGAACGACCTGATGCCAAAGGGCACCTGGCTGGTTGAGGTGGGGCAAGGCGGCCTACGCACTGGAATAAAAACAGACCTCTTTTTTTCAGGACATGATGTCATCCGGGGAATGGATCTTGATCTTACCTATCCAATAGATACCAATAAATGCCGCCCCGGCCTTATCAAGTGGGACAGGCTGACCTGGCCTCCACTGGCTTTAGAAAAAACAAAGATCCCTTTGACTATCTGCAAAAATAATCTTAGTTGCGGACCAATCAAAATTCCCATTGCACAAGGAGAGATTTCCTTCAAACAGATTTCCTGGGATTGGCTGGCATCAAGCTTGAAGTTAAGGAAACTCAAGCTCATTGGTATTGACCTGAAGGCACTCTGGCCAGATCTACCCCTCCAGGTTGATATTGAGGCTGATCTCGATCAGGGTATATGGAAAGAGCCAGGGTTCAACTTTAACGGTGAGATATTGGTCAACACGGCCGGGGGCAAAATCAGGTTTCAGAACATCTGGGTAGAGCCTCTTGCCCCAATGCCCCGTTTTGGTGCTGATGTGGTCTTTCATGATCTGGATCTTGCGCAACTGAGTGATGCCGCGCACTTCGGACGAATTACCGGAAAACTGACAGGACACATTGATAACCTCATCATGAGTGGTGGTCAGCCTGAGTCCTTTGAATTAGTGATGGAGAATGATCCCGGTGCCCCTGGTCCTAAAAAGATCAGCCTTGAAGCAGTTGAAAAGATCTCAGTCCTGGGTGGAGGCGGATCGATTCCGTTGTTCGGACGTATGTTCAAGGAATTTCCCTACCGCCAAATAGGCATGTCATGTAGTCTGAAAAATGACCTGTTCACACTCCACGGCTTGATAAAAAAAGACGGGCAGGAATACCTGGTGAAAAGGGGCCTTATCAGAGGGGTAGATGTCATAAACAGAAATCCTGATGGCAAGATCTCTTTCAAAGACATGCTGGATAGATTAAAAAGGATTACCCGTACAGAACAAGAGTAAGCTCGCAAAAGCAATCAACAATCATCAATCCAATAGTGGAGGTAAACAAATGCCTAAAATTAATCTGAAACTTGCATTAATGTTGTCTGTAATAGTCTTTACTGCCTGTGTAACTGTAAATATCTACTTTCCGGCTGCAGAGGTAAGACAGGCTGCAGAGGAAATTGCAAAGGATGTGAGGGGCTATGAGTCAAGTCAATATCCGGCAGATACAGGCGCCGGAGGACCACAGTCTTTTCTGAACTTTGTAGGTACGGCTTATGCCCAACAGGAACTTGCCGTATCAAATGCCACAATCAGACAAATAAAGGAAAGGATGAAGGCGCGCTATGCTCAGTTGGCGCCGTTTCTTAAACAGGGTGTTATAGGAGAGTCTGCAAAGGGCCTGCTGGTAATAAGGGATACAGGTTCCATCAATCTGAAAGCCCGGGCGGAAGTCAAGCGCCTAGTCAGTGCTGAAAACTCAGACAGAACCGCCCTGTACAGTGCCGTCTCAAAGGCCCTTAACGTACCTGGTTCAGAACTTGCGAGGGTCCGGGAGATCTTCGCAAAAGAATGGCAAAAAACAGCACCTGAAGGGACCTGGATAGAGTCCGAAAGCGGGAAGTGGAGGCAGAGATAAATGCCCGTCCGGTTCGGGGCGAGTGGCAGAGCCTGTTCCACAGCCTTCCAGGTTTTCGATCCATATTGTAGGACAGAATGCGTTCATTACCTTTTTGGTTATCCCTTATTGTCCTTGTCGCGGCGATTGTAACAGTGATCGTGGAACCGCCGTTTGTGGCGGGTCTCCGCAATGCGTCCTTTGACACCTTTCAGCGGTGTGGACCCAGGAAGTACCAGCCGGCGCCGGTTCGCATTGTCGATATCAATGAGAAAAGCCTGGAAAAATATGGACAATGGCCATGGCCAAGGAGCAAGATGGCTGTTCTTGTTGAGCATCTCAGGGACTTCGGGGCGGCAGTCATAGTCTTAGACATGGTCTTTGCAGAGCCCGATCGCACTTCTCCGTCCTTTCTCGCCCATTACTGGCCTGATGATCCGGTAGTTTCTGATCTGG
>JAYEFH010000340.1:0-8349 GCA_034658555.1 Thermodesulfobacteriota bacterium
GATGAAAATACTTATTACAGGTGGCTTTGGTTTTATAGGCACGAATTATATTGAACTGCTGCTGAGAACCGGTCAGGCGGAATTTATAAATCTGGATAATCGGCTGTTATTACATTCTAAAAGAAAGGAAGAAGATGTTTTCTGATAAAACCTTATTGATCACTGGAGGCACCGGGTCTTTCGGTAACGCCGTTCTCCAGCGTTTTCTCGACACTGATATAAAGGAAATTCGTATTTTTAGCCGTGACGAAAAGAAGCAAGATGATATGCGGCGCAAATACAATAGCTCCCGGCTCAAATTCTACATAGGTGATGTGCGGGATTTTGACAGTATTAATACTGCAATGCGGGGAGTTGATTTTGTCTTCAGCGCGGCGGCCCTTAAACAGGTGCCGTCCTGTGAGTTCTATCCGGTTGAGGCGGTGAAGACAAATGTCCTTGGAACTGAAAATACGCTTAAGGCGACTGTCCAACAGGGGGTGAAGCGCGCGGTTGTACTCAGCACGGACAAGGCAGTGTATCCCATAAACGCTATGGGGATGAGCAAGGCTCTCATGGAAAAGGTGACGATCGCCATGAGCAGAAATCTTTCGGAAAAGCAAACCGTCATGTGCAATACCCGATATGGCAACGTGATGGGGTCCCGAGGGTCTGTTATTCCGCTTTTTGTCCGGCAGATCAGGAACAACAAGCCGATCACTATTACTGATCCGGACATGACGCGTTTTATGATGTCGCTGCCGGATTCCGTTGATCTGGTACTATTTGCCTTTAAGCACGGACTACAGGGAGATACATTTGTTCAGAAGTCACCTGCAGCCACTATTTTGACCTTGGCGGACGCACTAAAGAGGATTTTCAACGCAAGCAACGAGATCCGGATACTGGGTACGCGGCATGGGGAGAAAAAGCATGAATGCCTTGTGAGTCGCGAAGAAAAGACGCGTGCCGAGAATATGGAAAACTATTTCCGTATTCGCCCTGATGGTCGTGATCTGAACTACAAGAAATATTTTGTGGAGGGTGAGCCGATGATTTCAATGGGTGAGGATTATACATCCAAAAATACCACTCGCCTTGACACCAACCAGATGGTGGAATTGCTGATGGGTCAAGAGTTTATCAAACAGGCTCTTGCGGGCGACACAAATGGAGCAGGCGTCTGATGAAACGCAAGATCATGACTATCGTGGGGACCCGGCCCGAGATCATCAAGCTGAGTCGAGTCATTGCTGAACTTGAGCAATTCACAGATCATGTGCTTGTACACACAGGGCAGAACTTCGACTATGAACTGAACGAGATATTTTTCAATGAGATGGAGATCCGGAAACCGGACCATTTTCTGGATGCTGTTTCCGGCAGCACAGCGGAAACTATTGGAAACATTATCGCCAAGTCAGATGCAGTCATGGAGAAGGAGGAGCCGGATGCGGTTCTTCTCTATGGCGATACCAATAGCTGTTTGTCCGTGATTTCGGCAAAACGCAGAAAAATTCCTGTTTTTCATATGGAGGCCGGAAATCGTTGTTTTGATCAACGGGTTCCGGAAGAAGTGAATCGTAAGATAGTGGATCATTTAAGTGATATCAATATGACACTGACTGAGCATGCCAGGCGTTACCTGATCCAGGAAGGATTGAAGTCAGAGACGATTATCAAGACAGGTTCATCTATGCTGGAGGTCCTCAACTACCATCGACCTCAAATCGAGGCATCGGATGTCCTGGATCGTCTTGGGCTTAAGGTACGGGGATTCTTTGTGGTGAGCGCACATCGGGAAGAGAACGTGGATTCACCCCGTAACTTCAAGGATTTTCTGGATACCATGAGGTCAATTCGCGATCACTACGGGCTGCGTGTCATTGTTTCGACCCATCCTCGCACCCGAAAAAAAATGGAGGCGCTTGGCATTGAAGGCCTTGGAGCCAATATCGAATTTATGAAGCCCCTTGGCTTTCTTGACTATATAAAACTGCAGATGAACGCATATTGCGTTGTCTCAGACAGCGGCACCATCACCGAAGAGTCTTCTATTCTGGGATTCCCTGCCATCACGATTCGTCAGGCCCATGAACGGCCTGAGGGTATGGATGAGGGAATACTGATAATGGCCGGACTGGAAAAGGAGTCCGTACTCAATGCCATTGACATTGTGACAGCGCAAGCCAAGGAATCTCCCAATGGGTTCCGAATAGTTCCCGACTATGATGTTGACAATGTGTCAAAGAAAGTAGTCAGGATAATCGTCAGCTATATAGATTATATAAACCGAACGGTGTGGGGCAAAGGGCTATGAAAAAGATTTTGATCCTCGGTACTGCCGGCATGGCAGGGCATATTATGGCCGAATATCTGGCGCAGAAACCTGAATACGAGATCATCCGGTGCGCACGAAGTGCGCTCACGCCGGACACCATACTGTTGGATGTAACTGAGTTTTCTGAGGTTGAAGATGTTCTGCGTGATAGGCAACCCGATGTTGTGGTCAACTGTGTCGGCCTGTTGATCCAGGCGTCTCAAGATCGAGTGGATCAAGCAATCCTGGTTAATAGCTATCTGCCTCATTTTTTATCCAGGCTGGGCAGGAAATACGGTTTCAAGCTGATTCATATCAGCACGGACTGTGTCTTTTCCGGGGATCGCGGGGGATACTCTGAAGATGATTTCCGTGATGGTGATACTGCCTATGCAAGGACAAAGGCCTTGGGGGAAGTGATCAACGACATGGATCTTACCCTTCGAACTTCAATCATTGGGCCTGAGTTGAAACAGGACGGCATCGGGCTTCTTCATTGGTTCCTGATGCAGAAAGGAGAGATCAAAGGGTATGCGAAGGCATATTGGTCAGGTGTTACCACCCTTGAGTTGGCACAGGTTGTTGACCATTGCATTGATAAAGGGGTAACCGGTTTGATCAATCTTACTATGAGCCGGAAGATTTCAAAATTCGACCTGCTGGTGGAATGCCAAAAGGTCTGGAACCATGATAAGGTACAGATTCTCCCCGATGATGCTCATGCCTCTGACAAGAGCCTGATTTCCCGCCGGACCGATTTGCCGTTCCAGCTTCCCCATACCTACCCTGCCATGCTCACCGATCTACGGAATTTTATGAACCAGCACCCGGACTGGTATCGCCACTACCTGTTTTTCAATTAGAATACTAATGCTCCCGTAATTGATAAGGAACGGGAGATAGTGAGACATCGACGGATAAAAATTGGTTATAGAGACGGTTTTAAATGAGAATCGCTTTGATAATTGATGACTATCTTCCGGAGAGCCAGAAATCCGGTGCTCAACTCATGCATGACCTGGCATGTTATTTGGTAGGTAAAGGGCACAATGTTTCGGTTATAACGCCGATGTCGTCTCTAAAACAGCGATATACAAAAGAGTGCTTGGACAGCGTAACCGTCTACAGATTTCGGTCCGGTCCAATAAAAAATATCAACAAGATAGTAAGGGCTGTTAATGAGGCACTGCTTTCATTGAGGGCAATCAGGAACCTGAAAACAGTGCTTCGGGATAGCCCACACGATCTGGTCGTATACTATTCACCCTCAATTTTTTGGGGAGGATTTGTTTTATATTTGAAATGGATTTGGAGGTGCCGATCTTATCTTATTTTACGTGACATATTTCCTCAGTGGGCCATTGATGGCGGGCTTGTTTCCAGGTGGTCCCCAATCTGCTGGTATTTTAAATTGTTCGAATACATATCTTATAGTGTGGCGGATCGTATAGGCGTTCAGACTCCTGGGAATATGGAGTATTTCCAGAAATATTCAACTAAAGTCAGAAGCAGACTCGAAGTCTTGTATAATTGGGCGAGAGAGAAAAGAAAAGATTATCAACCCGGGGTATGGCGTGAGCAACTCAATCTCCAAGGAAAGGTAATCTTTTTTTTCGGAGGCAACCTCGGGCATGCACAGGATATGATGAATATCATCAGGCTTGCGGCGAATCTCAAAGACCGGTCGGAGGCTCATTTTCTCCTTGTGGGTAAGGGTGACGAAGTTCCCTTGATTGAAAACGAGATCAAAGCCAAAGGCCTGACCAACGTGACATTTCATCCATCCGTCCCTGCGGAAACGTACTTCCAGATGCTCTCCGAGACCGACATCGGCCTGTTTAGCCTGCATAGAGAGCATAACACCCAGAATGTCCCTGGAAAACTCCTGGGATACATGGATTATGAGCTTCCAATTTTAGGCAGTATCAATCCAGGCAACGATGTGCAGGTTATTATCCAAGGACATGAAGCCGGGTTGGTGACAGTGAATGGAGATGATAAAGGGTTTGCCAAAAATGCATTGAGGCTTTTGGAAGATGTGCAGTATCGGAAGCGGGCGGGGAAAAATGGAAATATGTTGTTGAAAGAAATTTTTTCTGTGGAGCAAGCTGCGAAACAGATAATCAATTAGATGTCTAACAAGCGCAGGTTCCTTGGCTGTTATTTGGGGGACGGAGTTAGTTTAATAGTTTAATGAGCTGGTAAAGGCCTTTGATAGAAAGCGGCTGGCAGGAGAGATGCTGGAGGAGATTAGGACCTGAAAATAGATAATTTGTTGGAGCAGGGGGCATTAATCCGCAGATTACGCAGATTTTCGCAGATTAAAAAATGAGGGATGAGAGGACAGAGGACATCCCGGTTGAATCCCTTTCAGGGTGCTCCTGACGGAGCAATTCAACTGGACAGGGAGGTCGGAGGTCGGATGCTTGATCTGCGGCTATTTAAATATCTGAGAATGAGTGCCGATTCTCGTTAACCTGATAATGTCATCTTCAACATAATATACAACCGGTACATCTCCACTAATATGAAATTCTTTAAAACCTATTTAGGGGACGGAGTTAGTTTAATAATTTAATTGACGTTGATTTGGCAAGTTGTTGTCATAGTGGCATGCCTCGACACAGACGACTCAATATCCCCGGTGCGATTCATCATGTCATCACCAGGGGTTTAAATCGCCAAGATATTTTTCTTGATGACTGCGACCGGAATGACTTTCTTGGTCGACTTGAAAAGAATCTTTCTTTGACTGGCTGCAGGTGTTATGCATGGGTGCTGATGTCCAACCATGTCCATCTGCTTATCCGCACAAGTAATAGATCCCTTGGGGATCTGATGCGGAAAGTTCTCACCGGTTATGCTATCTCCTTTAACCGTCGGCATGGGCGGCACGGTTATCTCTACCAGAACCGATATAAATCAATACTGTGCCAGGAGGATGAATATCTTCTTGAGTTGGTGCGGTATATCCATCTGAATCCGGTCAGGGCCGGTGTAGTGAAGAGTCTTGGCAAGCTTGACCGGTACCGGTGGTCCGGGCACAGTGTCTTGGTTGGTTGCAGGCGAAGGATCTGGCAGGATCGGGATGAAATACTTTCCCTTTTTGGTTTAAAGAAGCGGGAAGCTGTGAGGCAGTACCGGGAGTTCATTGAAAATGGTTTCAATATGGGGAGACGTGAAGATTTGACCGGTGGTGGTCTGAGACGAAGCGCAGGTGGTTGGGAAGGTGTTTTTGAGTTGAGGAGGGCAAAAGAATATTGGCGCGGGGATGAACGGATCTTAGGTGATGGTGATTTTGTCAATGAAGTTTTAGAATTATCTGAAGAGGAGTTGACCCATAAGGAGGAATTGAAAAGGCAAGGCTGGGACCTGAATCGTATAGTGAATGAAGTTTGCCGTATGCTTTCGGTTGATCCTGATGATTTGCACAAGAAAGGCAGGGCCAACGATCTTTCATCTGCCAAGGGTTTGATTTGTTATTTGGGTTACTACCAACTTGGTATCAACGGGAAGGAATTGGCCCGGCATTTCGGTATATCCCGGCCTTCAGTCTCGCAAAACATCAAGCGAGGTGAAAAATTTGCAAAAGAGAATGATGTTAAACTATTAAACTAACTCCGTCCCTTAAATCAATGGTGAACAAGTTATCCAGAAGTTATCCAAAAGATGTTGTCTGATGCTGGGAAATATATGCCAGGTTTGGCTGCACCTTTTGGAAGAGGCGTTAAGTAAACACGAACTATGAAGCAGATACTTCAAGATTTAAAATCAGGTAGTACTAAACTTGTTGAAGTGCCATGTCCTGTTGTGAAGGCTGGGCATTTGCTTATACAGTCTTCTGTGTCGCTGGTGTCTGCCGGTACTGAGCGGATGCTGGTGGAATTTGGCCAGGCAAGCCTGATACAAAAGGCCCACAAACAACCGGATAAAGTCAAGATGGTGCTTGACAAGATTCGAAGCGATGGATTGCTGCCAACACTTGAGGCTGTTTTTAATCCGTAGATTTCGCAGATTAAAAAAATGAAAGATGAGAGAAATAAATAATAAGGCGGGAGGTAACTGAAATGCAGGCTATTTCACCAAAATTAGGAGAATTCCTTGTTAAAGCAACGCACTCAAAGGATATTGATGATGCCTTTTACAGGATTTTTTCAGATTATCTGGCATTAAAAATTGCAAGTCTTGCGAAAACGAGCGAAAAATTTAAGAGGAAATGGGGAATGGATTTTGATGAGTTTCAAAAGGACTTTAAGGAGGGGACGCTCAAAAAGGATACTTATGCTTTTGACACTGAACAGGATTTTTGGGAGTGGGAGGAGACAGAAACTTTGAAAGGACACTATCAGACATTGGCAGACCAATGGACATAAATCAATTTTTGCTTTCCCTCCTGAGCTCTCTTTCGACAGTTGAATTTGTTGAAAAGGTTGATTTTCAGACAGAAGTTTTTGTCCTTAAGGGTCGTGTAATCTTAAGGAAGAATCGTTTTTTGCAGGTATATTTCAACGAACTTACCGGAACCACGGCCTTTGCGCTTATTGAGCAAGAAAAACGAATCTGGGGGATAGATTGTGACAATATGAGAGGATGGCACTTACATCCACTTAATAATTCTGAAGATCATCGCAACATTGCTCCTATGGATGTTGGAGAAATTGTCAGAGCATTGACAGATGTGTGGTCGGTAATACCATAAGAATTAGCCGCCCCGGTTAAATACGCTTCGCTCCTCATGAGCATGAATTTAACAAGGCAGGCAGATTAACGCAGATTAACGCAGATTTATGTGAATAAATGAAGCAAATCATACAAAACATCAAAACTAGCGAAACGACTCTGGAAGAACTTCCTGCACCGCAAGTAATGTCATAGACTAAAATTCTTCATTAGGAAACAACGAAGAAATTCTGACATGAGGATACATGATATCTCGGTTTTCTTCATCACTTTATAGGTCTGAGTGAAAAGGAGATTGACGATGACAGAAAAAGGTGAAGGTACAGGACAAGAAAAGGAAGTTTGCTAGGAGAAGAAGGGCTGCCCTGCCCGGGGCAAGCGCTATTCTCCTGCTCAGAAACAGGAGATTCTGGAATACGCCCTTGCCCATGATGTCCAGGCTGCAGCAGAGAAATTCCAATTGACGGGGGCAAGCATCTATGAATGGCGCCGTTGCCTGAAACGCCGTGGAGTGACGGATGCCTCTGACAAAGAAAGAGGCAAGATCGTAATTGAAGACTCCAGGGCGGAGCGTGACCGGAAAATCCTTGCAATGATTTAGGGGACGGAGTTAGTTTAATAGTTTAATGAGCTGGTAAAGGCCTTTGATAGAAAGCGGCTGGCAGGAGAGATACTGGAGGAGATTAGGACCTGAAAATAGATAATTTGTTGGAGCAGGGGGCATTAATCCGCAGATTACGCAGATTTTCGCAGATTAAAAAATGGGTGATGAAAGAACTTGCAGAATAATAGGGGCAGGCGCAAATTACACGGATTAGGGAAAAAGAGACAAGAGGACAAGGATGTCAGAGGTCGGATAACCTCTGGAAGCTTAATGTGGTTTTCATGGAGTATCTGGCTTTAGGGTGGTATATTAGGGGATGATAAAAACCTGGATGAGTTCCTTCGGAATGGGATGAACGATTCGTTACGAGAACACTTGTTTATGTTATGTTTTATTCAAATAACTCACTATGAGATCCAATATCAATAAGCTGAACCTCATCTCTATAGACCCTATAGATAAGTAATAAATCTGGTTTTAAATGGCATTCTTTATACCGCCCAGGATTGCCTTTCAAAAAATGATCCTTATACTTTTTGTCCAAAGCAATTCCGTTTAAGAGCTTCGAAACTACATCTATATAGATAGCTTCATCATTATCTTTTAGGTGAAGTTTCTTGAAAGATTTCTTAAATCTCTTTGTTCTTGCCAGACCAAATTTCATGATTTCAAATCGTTCATCATATCTTCAATACTATCATATCTAACTAAATGATTAATGTCAGCCTCTCCCATAGCTTCTCTCAATTTTTCTGACGGTACTTTT
>JAYEFH010000341.1:0-1858 GCA_034658555.1 Thermodesulfobacteriota bacterium
AGGAGGATGATATGAAAAATCAGAAAGGAGCGGCGGCAATAGAGTTTGCCATTGTATTGCCGGTTCTGGTTTTGCTTCTCGTCGGGATCATGGAATTCAGCATTCTCCTTTATGACCAGGCTGTGATTACCAATGCCAGCCGCGAAGGGGCCAGGGCTGGAATCGTCTTCGACGAGCCGCCAATATCGGACGCAGAGATTGAAGCCGTTGTGAATAACTACTGCGCCGGACACATGATAACATTTGGAGCAGTCTCAGGTGTCACTACCAGCGTATCGCTGGCAGGGAGCGGTCCATCCGGTGGTCCCGTTTCCGGCGATCCAATGACTGTCTCAGTAAATTACCATTATGATTTTCTGGTCATTCCCAATTTTCTCAACGATCTTGCCGGAGGAATTGACCTGGCGGGTCAGACAGTGATGAGGATGGAATAATCCAAATACAGGAACAAGGCAGATGAAAAAATTTCTAATACAATCAATACTGAGTAATCAACGAGGCGCAACTGCCATCGTGGTCGGCTTATGCTTATTTTTACTTATAGGTTTCGGTGCCCTGGCCGTTGACATCGGCCATCTCTGTGTAGCGCGTAATGAGCTTCAAAATGCGGCCGACGCAGGCGCACTGGCAGGAGCGCGGTTTTTATACAACAACGACGGCACTGCTGTAAATACGGGGGCGAATCAGATCGCCCGTGATGCGGCTATGGCAAACATGAGTGAGCGGGTTCCGGTTGATGTCAACTGGACTGGTGGAAACGAAGGAGACGCGCAGAGGGGTCACTGGAGTTTTGCCACCAGGACCTTTACCCCTAACGATTCTCTCTTACCAACGGAGTTATCGAATGTCCCTACTGCCGAGCTGGACGCCGACACCGATTTCATAAATGCCGTCAAGGTTACGGCCAGAAGACAGGCCACGCCTATAGCATCTTATTTAGCCGGGATCTTCGGCCATGAAAGCTTTGAAGGTGCTGCCAATGCAACGGCATACATCGGGTTTGCCGGCGACCTGCCACCGCACGACGTGGATCAACCCATCGCCATTTGCAGGGATAGCCTATTGAACGGTGATGAATACACCTGCAATGTCGGGCGAATGATCAACAGCGGACAGGACGCAACAACTAACGAGACCGGGGGATGGACCGATTTTAACCAGGATAACCCCTGCAACGGGGGCACGAATGCCCAGGAGGTGAAAAGTCTCGTGTGCGCCGAAGGGAACCCGGAGATAATTTTTCTCGGCGAAAATATTGCGACAAACGGAGGCGATATCCAGAGCGCCTTTAACGACCTGATTCAATGCTGGGCGGGTAACACCACAAAGACACAACTATGGCCGCTTACCTTGCCGGTGGTGGACTGCGGCGATCAAAACAACGTGGGGACCTGCCAGGAGCTTGTGGGCGCTGTTGAAGTCAACATAGTCTGGATAACCGGGGCAGGGGCAGACCCTAACTACAATGACGCACCGACTCAAATGGATACCTGGTCAAATAGTGACCCTGATGGTGAAATACGCTGGAATGATTTTGTCTCACATTTCCATCTGGAAAATGTTGACGGAAGCCCGGCTCCGTATGCTAAAAAATCCATATATTTCCTGCCGGACTGTACACCTCATGAGCCGATGGGCACTTCCGGCGGGGAAAATTTCGGTATCCTGGCAAAGAGACCGAAGCTTGTACAGTAAATGGTGAATTGGACCGCCACAAGACAAAAGGCATTGTAAGGGGAAAATTCCATGGGTGATAATAATACTATCCGGATCAAGATAGAGGTTAAGCAGGCAGGCCTCGGGAAAAAGCTGAATGAGATCATCAGCTCTACTGAAAGGATGCATGTGCAAAGGGCCC
>JAYEFH010000342.1:0-8313 GCA_034658555.1 Thermodesulfobacteriota bacterium
TGAGGAAAAATTGGAAAAAACTGTAATTGCGGATACCGATGTTGTAATTGATTTCTTTTCCGGCATAGAACCTGTTGCATCAATGGTATCCGACCTTATCGATCAGGACGGTCTGGCCTTGACTACAATATCTGTATTTGAGCTATATGCCGGCATATCCGGCAAAAAGAGATTAAAGCAGATTGATGATCTGCTTTCGATTATACCGGTTTACTCCCTTGAGAAAAAAGAAGCTAAAACCGCTGCAAAAATTTATACTGATTTGAAACAGGCTGGAAAATTAATTGGCAATCAAAATATTCTGATAGCCGGAATCTGTATAACTTACGACATCCCCCTGATTACCAGAAATACAAAACATTTTTCAAGGATTTCACACCTTAAACTTTTCAATAACTTTAGGCACTTTAAACTCAGTTAACACGAAAATAATTACTAAGGTACTATAACTGCCTTAAAACTCTGGTGCCGGAGGCGAGAGTCGAACTCGCACGGGCGCAAGGCCCACGGGATTTTGAGTCCAGCGCGTATACCAATTTCACCACTCCGGCAGAGCCTTATTCTGATAACAAAACCAACCTACAGTGTCAATCAATAATTATCCTGTGGAAGCAAATCCTGAATTCGATCCCAGACCTTCTCACCGACCTCTTCCTTGTGCAAAAGGGGCAGGGCATCAACGTCGCCATCTGCGGAGACAATTAGGACCCTATTATTTGGCACATCAAAGCCGGCATCAGGCTGGGACACATCATTGGCAATCAGTAAGTCCGCCCCCTTAAGCCTTATTTTTTTTAGGACCTGTGCTTTAAGATCCTGGGTCTCTGCGCAAAAACCCACGATTATCTGTTTGCCCTTACGACTCTTTACCACCTGCGACAAGATATCATTTGTCCGCACAAGATCTAAACGCAGTTCAGGTGTGTCTTTCTTGATTTTTTGGTCGGCCCTGGCAGCAGGTGTGTAGTCCGCTACTGCGGCAGTCATGATTATTACATGAGCATCTTGCGAAAGCTTGCCAATTATTATGTCTTCCATCTCGCCTGCAGTTTCCACAGGGCAGAACTCTATTCCCGGAGGATATGGAATGGAGACAGGACCACTTACGAGGGTCACTCTTGCACCGCGTCTGAAGGCAACCATGGACATAGCATAACCCATGACTCCTGAAGAACAGTTAGAGATATACCGGACAGGATCCAGATATTCTCTGGTCGGCCCGGCAGATACCAGTACATTCATTCCTCTCAAAGTCTGTGGAGTTGCTGCCTTTAGTATGGCCTCCCTCACCACAGACCACTCCGGCAGTCTTCCCCGGCCCCTGTCGCCACAGGCAGTTTCCCCTACCTCCGGCTCTATCACTCTGTAGCCCAATGTCTTAAGACGTTCCGCGTTTGCCTGAGTCGCCGGATGCGCATACATGGCCGGATTCATTGAAGGGGAAAAAAGTACCGGACCGGAAAACGCCAGAAGTAATGTGGACAGAAAATCATCCGCCAGACCGTTTGCGGCTTTGCCGATTATATTTGCAGTAGCAGGCAGCACCAGAAAAAGGTCGGCAGATCGGGCAAGTTCTATGTGAGGAATGGTCTCAACACCCTCCACGCAAAACAGGTCCGTGTACACTTTCTCGCCTGTAAGAGCCGCGAAAGTAATAGGCGACACAAACTCGGTTGCATGCTTGGTCATCACGGGTATTACCCGTGCACCCAATGCCCGAATTTTCTTGGAATAATCCGCCGCCTTATACGCGGCAATCCCACCGGTTATTCCGAGAAGGACGGTCTTCCCCTCTAATGGCGTATAGGGTGGGGCCTCCTCGGATAAAATCTCTGAGCCGGAGGTAGATTTCACATTATCATTGGACAAAGGGTTCGCTCACCCAGATCTGGACCTCGGTCTTAAAGCCCATTTGTCCTTCACGTATCTGTATAAAACAATGGGAGGTACCTCCTTTGGAAAACGCAAGGAAACTCCGCTTTGCGTTCAATGTACCATTCAATACCCATCCATGCTTAGGCATGGATTTTGTGAAAAATTCCACCAGAGAAACCACTGTTACCCTGCCCTTATATACCAATATTCCACCCTGAAAGCCCGATGTCTTAATCATTATTGTTTTGTCATCCGCTCTTTCAAGTTCTATGGGTATAGGAAGATCCGGAAACTCATACATAACATTGGAGGCCTCAGAACTTGTAGCAGTTTCAGAGAATCCCGGAGAGGATTCCCCTGGTGCCGGACTCATCTGGGCGCACGAAGTCAGCAGAAAAAACGGCGGATAAAGGATCAAAGCAGAAATGAAAAAAACAGCGGACAACCTCTTGTGAAAACGCATTTTACATCCTCCTATATTTGTTTACACCGCAAAAACCTTGGTTATTTGTAACCGTTCACGGGATTACAACGCCCCCGTTTTACCGCAACCCACCGAACTGTAAGCGTTTACAGGGTGCTGCAGATGCGAGGCGGAGGGTATGCAGACGTACTCCCTGTACTTCAAGTGCCCGACCTGCCTGCCGGCAGGCAGGCAACAAAGCAGATGCGGTGCTCTGTGAACGCTTACGGTTATTTTTCAAATACTAACACTTCTTCAAGTGACTTGCGAGTCGAAGTCTGGTTTCTGTAGGCAGGATGGCCCAGGGCCAGGACTGCCATAAGGTCAAGATTTTTCGAAAGACTCAGAATATCCCGCACTCGATCGGAATTTTTCAAAATTTCTCCCAGCCAGACAGCCCCAAGGCCCAGCGAATAAGCTGCCAGAAGCATATTTTGAAGACAGGCGCCAATGGCCTGATGATCTTTTAGTTCATGGTACATGGCATCCCTGTCCACGAAGACAGGAATCAGGACCTTAGCCCCTTTAATAACCTTTTCATAACGGGTCAGTTCCTCAAACTTGGCCTTTAGAGCCTTGTCTGTTACTATTGCGAAACGCCAAGGCTGGTTGTTAAGTCCCGAAGGCGCCCAGGTACCCGCCTTGATAATTTCTAAAAGTGTGTCACGCTCTATAAGATCAGCGGTAAAATCACGCACACTTCTGCGTTTATATATGGCATCCAATACCGGATTCATGGAAAGACCTTACTCAAATTATTAAACATCCTTCACGACAAGTCAAAAATAGTTTACACTTTGTATCAATGTCTGACACCAAAAAAGAAAAAAAACCTGGAACCCGCCCCAAAAACTCTCGTTGGGGCAAGCGTAAGAAGTATCGCTGTCATGCCTGTAACAGGGAATTGCCTTTTTGCTGGAATTGTCCTTGCGGTTTTCAGATTTGTGATGATTGTCTGAAAGAAAATATGTGGGGCATGAGCAATAATGCAATATGGATCTGCCCTGACTGCGGACGCATAAGAAGCTTTTGACAATTTCCACAGCCTATTCGACACCTATCTCCACAGCCAATTTCTCTATTTCCTTCACCATATCATCAATTACATTAAGACCCTGGTGCCAAAAATCGGGATCATGGAGATCTATGCCAAAGGACTCAAGCAACACATAGGGTGTATCACTTCCCCCGGCAGCCAATAGCTCCAAATAGCGCGGGACAAAATCCTGTTTCCCCTTTTCATACACGGAGTAAAGAGACAAGACCAGGAGTTCGCCAAACGCATAGGCATATACATAGCCTGGTGTATGGATAAAGTGACCGATGTAAGACCACCAAATACCATAGTCGTCGGTCAGGGTTACGCTGTTGCTGAACATTTTCTTCTGGGTCTTAACCCAAATATTTGAAAACTCATCCGGAGAAAGCTCTCCCTTTGAACGCCGCTTATTGTGAACTTCATTTTCGAACCGGTTCATGGCAATCTGACGAAATACGGTGGCAAAAATGGACTCAATCTTAGTAGCAGCAAGCCATAATTTTTCTTCCGGCCTTTCCAAATTTCTCATTAAATCCTTAAATACCAGCATTTCACAAAAAACTGAGGCGGTTTCGGCTAAAACCAACGGGGTATGACTGTTTAAATAGCCCTGCTCACCCGCCAGGATCTGGTGGACACCATGGCCAAGCTCATGTGCTACTGTCTCAACATCCCTGAGATTACCGGTAAAATTTACAAGTACATAAGGATGGACCTGTGGAACCACTGGGTGTGCAAAAGCCCCCCCTGTCTTCCCTGGTATTACAGGAGCATGTATCCATTGCTTGTCAAAAAACAGATTAGCTACTGATGCCATCTTGGGAGAAAATTTCCCAAAGGCATCGAGCACTATACCTTTACTTTTTTCCCAATCCACAACCCGCGGAGGCAGATAAGGCAATGGAGCATACCTGTCGTAGTCAAAAAGCTCTTCCAACCTGAGTAAGCGCCGCTTTAAACCGTAATAGCGTTGGACTGTGTCGTAACGATCTGTTGCAGACGTGATCAGGGAATCAATAGTGTCATCATCGAGTTCATTTGCAAGGTTCATGGACCTGACCCAGTTACGATAGTCCCGAATCCTGTCATCAATCATCTTATCGCCAAGAACCGTATTAAAGGTGTGGGTAAGTACAATTGACTGACTGCGCAATCCGTCAGTAAGGTCCTTTGCCGCACTTTTCCTGACTTTACGGTCCGGGGAGTAAAGATCGGTTAAAACCTCTTCCTGGGTGCGGGCTTCTTTACCAAAACGCTGGGCTGCCAAGACCTTTTCAAATAAGCTGATCCAGCTTGAACGACCTACCGGACTGATCTCAATTATAAGTTGTTCTTCTACTTGAGAGAGAAGATGAGGTTTGTATCGCCTGGCTGCCTGCAAATAGTGCCTGTAATTCTCCAGTATAGGGTCGGCGAGCAGGTCATCCGCCTTCTCATCAGGAACATTTGCCCACTCAATATCGAAAAACACTACGTCTTTATTCACCATACTGAAAAATTCATTGACTTTCTGTAAAAAAGCGCCGGCCTTTGGATCATTAACATGGGTTGAAAAATGCAACTGGGCAAATGCATTAAGTTTTCCCACGATAATAGTCAAACCTTCATATTCACTGACAACAGCCAAGAGTTCCGCAGCGGTGAGTTCTGCGATTTTACCCGAATATTTATCAGCAAACTCAAGGGCCGATTTCTTACATTTCTCCATATCATCATGGATTCTGGAATCATCAATGCCTTGGTACAAATCCCCAAGGTTCCAAAGGACTTCTTCTGTTCCCAATTCCTTCATTATGTCATTATTCATATAGAAATTTCCTAACCCGGATAAACCGGAACCAAACAGGTTTGAAGATAAAAAAATGATATTGTGTTTCAGAATTTTCTGCCGGAAAAACCGCGAGAGGAAAAATGGATTTTAAATGACCCTAAAACTTTGAAGCTCTGTGTCCGGAAGAAAGCAAAGCATATTTATAGGCCCCTGCATTCTCCAGCTTAATCCAGCGATCACCGGAAAGGAAATACCACTGATTACCGTCAAACTTAGCGACAAGGGCGCCATGGTAGGACAACATTGTTTTAACTTCATCAGGAGTATATGGATTATCATACTCTCCTGTGATCTGCGCATCCTGACATGCCGTAAAAAGAAAAAGAAGGCTGGCGACAATCAGAACCACACTTAACCAACGCATATAATTTATATAAATATTAGAATAATTCTTCACAATATTTTTATTTTAACATCCATAGTATCTAAGTCAAGGGGATACATTTCAGCTGGATATTTCATATAAGGAAATGGGCACCATATATGGTAGGCCATGTATAAGATAATCGCAATATATAGTGGCCTCAAGAGCAGATAATGGCTTATATGAAATATCCAGTTTCATCTATTGCCAAAGACCCTTAGCTGTCCACTATATCAGAAAGTGCTTTTCGAGCATCCTGTATTTTTTTCCTCAACTTTGGTTTGTCCTTTGACTCCTTTACCAGTTTAAGGGCCTCCTGATAGACATGTAATGCCTTATCGAAAGTCCCTTTGGCCATATAAGCATCGCCAAGGTGTTCTGCTATAACCGGATCGCCAAGAACTAAATCCTGCGCCTTTTCGAGATAGAAAATGGCCTGGTCATGCTTGCCCTTTTTGAAATATACCCATCCCAGACTATCTATTATATACCCATCATCCGGTTGTATAGAAAGTGCCTTTTTTATCAGAAGCTCGGCCTCGTCAAGGTTAACCCCCTCTTCAGCATAGGTATATCCCAGGAAGTTAAGGGCTTCAACGTAATCTTCAGCTTTTTCAATAGCCTTCTTGGCACACTCTGTGGCCTGGTCTCTCTGCCCCAGCTTGTCCAAGACCATTGCAAGATGGAATAACAATTCCTTATCGTCAGGGGTTATATCCAGAGCCTTACGAAGAATTTTCCTGGAATCATGCGGCCTGTCTGCCGCATCGTAGAGGGTAGCAAGGGAAATCACCCATTGTTTCGTATTGGGACGATCTTTCAGGCTTTCTTCAATAAGATTCAATGCCTGATCGAGTTGTCCTTTTTCTTTAAGCAGGTATGCCCAGCGGACCCTTGCCTCCACGGCAAATTCATCATCCATGTGAATGGATTTGAGTATCTCTATGGCAGCATCAGGATTGCCTTTCTGCTCATAGGCAATTGCCATATAGTAAAGAATTTGACATTGATCAGGGTAAGTATGAGTCATTTCTTTAAGAATAGACAATGCATCATCATACTTTTTATGTTGAAGACATAGTATCGCGACATTAAACCCAATTGCAGGGTAGTTTTGTGCTGACCGCTTAAAGCGACCAAACTCTGAAATTACCTCATCTACCCGTTTTTCTTCAATTAATAGCATCAGAAGTCGCTCTTGTGCCTCAAGGTTATTAGGCTTTTGAGCTAACAGCGCCCTGCAAAAATTAATGGATTTATCTATCTTCCCTTGCCTCCTGTAAACATCAGCCAGATCCAGATACGCCATTATAAAGTGCGGATTCAGTCTTAATGCCTCGTTGAGATGTTCCTCGGCCTTTGAAAGATCATCGGCATCTCGACATATCCTTCCCAGATAATAATGAGCCATGAAAGATTGCCTTCCCTCCTGCCCGGCAACCCTTTCCATGATCTCAATCGCCTTTGGATACTGCTTAGCCTTAGCGTAAATAGTCCCGGTCAAAAACAGTGCTTCCTGGTTGTCAGGTTCATCACCTAGTACTTCCTCCAGGAGTCCTAAGGCTTCAGCCACGCGATCTTTGTTGGCATAAATTCGGGCAAGCACAAGCTTCATTTCCAGATTGTCGGTTTCAAGGGCAATGGCCTGTTCGGCCCATTGTTCAGCCTGCTGCACATCACCTATGCATGCTGTCACTTTAGCCAAATCCTCCAGTATGGCTATGGATTCCGGATCATGTGCCAAGGCGTTTTTCAAACAACTCGAAGCATCTGAAAGCCTGCACGAAGACTTATCCATAATTGCCTGGAGATAATAGGCATAGGCCGCGCTGCGGGAAGGATACACATTGGCCATGGCATTGGAGCCTGACACCATCAGAACAATGACTAAAGTGAAAAAAAATCTGATCCAAAAACAAAAACGGCTTGTAATCATATGTCTTCAACTCCCTCTGGATAAGAACCTAAATCCGGGATTCTTTTTTGAAGAAATACCCGCAATTTCTTTTTTAGCCTGGCCTCTATTTGTCTCACTCTTTCTCTTGAAACCCCGAAAACAGTTCCAAGTTCCTGAAGGGTCTTGGGTTCCTCTGCTAAAAGCCGCTTCTCGAATATAACTCGCTCTTTTCCCTGAAGTTGTTCCTTAAAGGCCGCAAGATGGCCCTTGAGGCTGGCCCTTATCTCCTCCCTGGCAACACCGGCTTCAACTGCCGTCTCATCAGTGGCAAAAAAATCCAGGCATTTATCTTCAGAACCCTCCTTAACCGGAGCATCCATGGAAAGCTCCCATGACCCCATGCGCTGTTCCATGTTAATTACATCTTTCTCAGGGACGTTAAGGCGGTCAGAGATGAGCTTTGGCACTGGTTCAAAGCCTAAAGCAAGAAGCCGGCTTTTTTCTTTACGAAGGTTATAAAAAAGTTTGCGCTGGACCTGAGTGGTCCCGATTTTGACTAAACGCCAATTATCCATAACGAACTTGAGTATATATGCCTTTATCCAGAAAGAAGAATAGTAGGAAAATTTTACACCCTTATATGGATCAAACTTTTTTACTGCCTGCATCAGGCCGATATTCCCCTCCTGAACAAGATCTGAAAAATTCTGCATCCAAAATTTCTGAAAATCCAAGGCTATTTTTACCACCAGCCTCAAGTTTGCAGTCACGATCCTGGAAGCCAGCTTCGGATCTCGTGTCTCATGGTAGGCCTTGGTGAGAGTCTTCTCTTCTTCTCTGCTCA
>JAYEFH010000343.1:0-8307 GCA_034658555.1 Thermodesulfobacteriota bacterium
GCTTGGTCTCCGCAATTCGAGCAACATTGGTGAGAAAATGAATGACCTTGTTGTGTCAAACCGTCAGAAGCATAATGGAACGAGCTGGTCGAAACCAGGTTCCGTAGCCCTTGCATCAGTGACAGCCGAATAGTATATATTCAATGAACTGAACCACGTGTATTGTCAGAAGGGTTGAGGATATTAGACTGAAAGGGGAATATAGGGGACAAGTTCAACGTGTTCCCTATATCTACTTGTCACCATCCCCGACCAGAAGTTTCATTTACAGTTTAATCGTTCCTTAGAGGCTTTCATGCAATCATCAAACAGCAAAAATCTTTCGCCCCAGATCCCGGTCTTGCCGGTCAGGCACACTTCCCTGCTTTGTTCATCAATAAAATTCAAGTCTATTTTGAGCGCTGTTTCTACCAACGTGTCCTTCAGATACTCGGCCCATTCGATGATTACTACGTTTTCTCCGTCAAAATAGTCTTCAAGCCCGATCTCTGTGATGTCTGCATGGGGACCAAGCCGGTATAGGTCCACATGAATTAAAGGCAAGCGGCCGTTCAGGTGCTCGTGGATTAAGGCAAAGGAAGGACTTGTCACCTCCTTTTTCTCTATTCCAAGGCCGGAGGCTATTGCCTTGGTCAGACTTGTTTTTCCTGCTCCCAGATCCCCTGACAAAAGAAAGATATCCCCTGGTTCAAGCACGCTTGAAAGGCAATTTCCCAAGGCATCAGTGGCTTCTATACCCTTAAGTGTGTAGCATAGCCTCACAGTATGAGTCTCCGCCTGATGAGCACAATGGCAACCCAGGCGCAGAAAACGGATAGAATTATTATGACCAGTGCGTGAATAGGCCAATCAGGCCCGATTCGACCGTAACAGAGCATACGTGAAAGGTTGACCGCATGGGTCAAGGGCAAGGCCAAAGAGATTTTCTGTATAACCGGATTCATGGCACTTATGGAGAAAAAAATGCCTGAGAACAGGAACAGCGGCGTTATGAAGAGTGAAGTAAAATAATTGAAGAATTCATAATCGCCGGCCAGGGCAGTCATTATGAGCCCCAGGGATGCAAACAGGATCCCTTCCAAAAAGAGTATGGGGATAAGGGCCAATATCCACGGAGAGGGAATCAGGCCAAAAAGCGGTAGGGCTGCGAGCATTATGAGTCCGGAAAGGATGCCCTTGGTTGCCGCCCAGACAATCTCTCCCAGCGCGAGTTCCTCAACGCTCACAGGAGTCATGAGGATGGCCTCGTAAGTCCTCTGGGTAGTAAGTCTGGTGTAGGAGCCATACATAGTTTCAAAAGAACCGCTGTACATGACCGCCGAAGCCACCAGGCCCGGACCTATAAATTGGAGGTAGGTAACTCCCTCTATCTGCGGGATTTGCCTCCCAAGGCCGAAACCCATTGCCAACAAAAAAAGGAATGGCTGGCCCAAATTTCCTATCAAGCTGGCCCATACGTGCTTTCGCCATACCCTGGCATTTCTCAGCCATACTTTATAAAAAAGAAACCACATCAGTTTTCTCTCAAAGTCCTTCCTGTCAGTTTTAGAAACAGATCCTCCAGATTTGTCGGACGTTTACTGACATGACTGAGGGTCATGGCCATGGTCTCAAGCTTATCACATGGTTCATGGGCATATATGAAGAGCTTGTCTACCACCCTCTCGATATCCACCTTGCAGGAACAGAGCGTTTTCTCCAGGGCATCAAGTTTTTCCGGACTGTCCGCCACCTCAAACACTTCCGACCCCATTGTATCCGCCACCATCTCTCCGGGATCACCCTGTGCAACTACCTTCCCTTCATCCAGTATCAATACCCTGCTGGTAAGGCGGGACACCTCATCCATATAATGGCTGGTAAGGAGCATAGTAGTACCCCTGGATCTTAGGTCCTCAAGCCGCTCCCATATCAGATGTCTGGCCTGGGGATCAAGGCCTATAGTGGGCTCATCAAGGATCAGTAACTCCGGCGCATTTATCAAAGCCCTTGACAAAAGAAGGCGCCTTCGCTGACCACCTGAAAGATGTTGAATGATCTCATCTCTTCGATTTTTTAGAGCAAAAAAACCAAGAAGATCATCTGCACTCTTTCCGGCTGCAGAACGGTCTATTCCAAAATATGCGGCATAGACAATAAGGTTTTCAAGCACAGTTAGATCCGGATCCAGGTTGTCTCTCTGAGGCACCACACCTATCCTCAATTTTATTTGTTTCAGCCGCTTAGAGATGGATTCACCAAAGACGCTGATTTCACCTGAGGTGGACCGTACAAGGCCAAGAAGCATATATATGGTGGTAGTCTTTCCTGCCCCATTAGGACCGAGCAAACCCAGACACTCTCCGGGATATATGCAGAGGTCGAGATCCTTAACCGCCACCCTGTCTCCGAACCGTTTTGTAAGATTCCGGATTTCTACAAGGGGAGGTTTGGCTGTTAATGTCATGGCGATTATTGTAATCGTTCATCCCCAGACTGCCAAGTATCACAGGCCTATATCTATTTCGGCAATGAAATTTGGTAAGCGTTCAAGAGCACTGCATCTGCTTTGTTTTCGGGCACTTGAAGTACAGGGAGTACGTCTGCATACCCGTCGCCTTGTATCTACAGCACCCTGTAAACGTTTACAGTTATGTAGGTTGAGGTAGAACGGGCGTTGTAATCCCGTGAACGGTTTTACTTTCAGCAGTATTTTTTACTTATCTGTCGATCTTTAAATAGATCTCCAATACAATCTCATTTTCTTTTATAATACGATGACTTCCAATGGTTTTATACATCTTTAAACCATCCAAAAATGGATAAATAATTCCATCAGCAATTATTTTACATTTTGCACCAGTATCTTGGTCTTTCGATGCAATACTACTGAATTCCCACTCCCATAACTCTTTAATCTTATCAATCAGGTCATCAAATTTTATAAACACGATATCATTGTTTTTTCCAGTTAAGCCTTTATTAATATATTGAAAATCAACGCTAGAGATAATCCCTTGACCATTGTTAGATACATTAATCATATCTTTAACCATTTGCTGATCAATGGATACCATGCAAAAGCCTTTATAAAAAACGTATGAAGGTTGAATGCCAAAGCTTGGCGGCAGAGCAATAGTGTTTATCTCCACATCTTCAAATTTTTCTTTCTCCAGACCTATCCCATTTTTTTGAACCGTTGACTCAAAAAGTTTTGCCAAAGTTTCCTGATTTTTTACCTCAAAAAGAAACGTCAGCTTTGGGATCGGGATTGGGATCGGGCTGCCGATATCAATATCCGTCAGGAGAATTCCGAACTGATTGCCAAGGGCTTGGAGTATCTCATCAAGTGAGCTTCCAAGTTCCTTTTGAAATTCAGCTTCCTTAGATTCCCTTATTTTATCATCCGGGAACATTTTTGCGGAAAAGATATTGAAAAGGGATTCAGTATCCATAGTATTAGTCCAGTAATAACATATGGTATCCTGTGGAACCATTTGAATTGTCTTGTTTTCTCCGGGTTTAAAATTATAGGACTTAGCATAATCCGGTTCCATTTTGCACTTATCAAACAATACAAGGGCCTTATCATGCAACAGATCACTTCCATCGTCATATGCCGCATATCCCACCGCTTTTATGCCTTTAAACGGGGCAAAAGAACATTCTATGTCAGAGGATTTCATCCCAACGGGGTTAATAGATCGAGCTATAATTAACATATAATCACAGAATTTTTCGGTATTTTGATAAATAAAACTGCGGATAGATTTGGATACCAGGTTATGTCGCAATTTCTGATAATTTTTATTTTCAGCTAACGACTCCTTTTGATCTGCCTCGAAATGGATACAATTCTTAATAGAAAGGCTGTCAAATGAGGCAATTAACACACCATCAGCCATGGAATAATAGATTGATAAATCGTTGTCGAGATTAAGACTTTTAATCTCATAGTTGCCATATACTTCCACTTTGCCTTCAGATCCTTTCGTAAGATATCTTGTAATAAACTCGGTGAAATCTGCATTATGTTTTGGCCTGGAAATAAGCACGATACTCCTGACGGCCTTTTTTAGTTCTTTGAGTTTAGGATGATCAATCTTAATGGGCAAAACAGCAATCGCCGTCTCTTGCCCAAAAAGTTCTTTAAAAAGCAAACTATCGATGGCTGATGAAACCGATAATTCAATATTTTTGTACTTCTCAATAATATCCTTTGGCACTTCAAGCTCCAACATGACTTCGGCCAAATCAATCTCCTTAAGCTTCTGCCCAAATTTGCCTTTTTTGAAATCATCAATACCCTTTTCGAGATCAATAAGATCTACCAATAATAAGGTGTCATGCGGCAGCAAGTCTGCTGGGATCACCCTGACATGATGCGGCTTTAAGTAGTACCAACTGCTTATGGCAAGTAAAATCACAATTACAATTGCAACCAGAGACTTTTTCATTTTAACTCCTTTCAGGGTAACCCCTTTCGTACGTTTTACCGGCGGTGCCTTCACTTAATTCGCCTATTCTCTATATCGGATTATCCTTATTTTTTGTCAAATATTAGTGGCTCAAAGTCAAGTTGGAACGTCCATCCACCGCCCTTTGAAGTGTATTTTGTGGCAGAATATTTTCAAGTTAATTGGGTTTAAACTTTAATTTCCTAAGGCACTGTTCCGGTTTATCCGGGTTAGGGGGTTGATGTAGATAGCAAAATAGAGATTGCCTGACTTCCCAGGATGTTTTATTGTCATAATTAGTCGAGGGAGAAAAAAATGGAAAAGTTTTCAAGGTCGGGACGTCACTGGCTTATTATAGCTGCTCTGATTTGTGTTTTTATGGTTATCGGCACCTATCAAGCACATCAATTTGCCTCTGCCAGGGAAGAAAACGGAACTTATGAACAACTTAAAATCTTCGGTTCTGTTCTCGACCTGGTACAACGCAATTATGTTGAAGAAATTCCGCCCAAAAAACTTATCTACGGTGCAGTACAGGGCATGCTCAAATCTCTTGATCCCCACTCATCTTTCATGAAGCCTGAGGACTACAAGGAACTTCAGATAGAGACCAAAGGGATCTTTACAGGTATAGGAATAGAGATCAGCCTCAAAGACGGGATACTGACGGTTGTGTCCCCTATAGAGGGCACTCCGGCATACAAGGCGGGGCTGAAGGCCAATGATAAAATACTCAAGATAGAGGGCAAAACCACAAAAAATATGACCTTGATTGAGTCAGTAAAGCTTCTAAGGGGTGCCAAGGGGACCGACGTCACTATCTCCATATACCGAGAGGGATGGAGACGGCTTAAAGACATTACCCTTACAAGGGACGTAATCCCCATAAAAAGTGTGCGATCCAGAATGCTGGAAGATGGCTATGGTTATATACGTATTAGTAATTTCCAGAACAAGACCACTTTCGAACTGAAAAAGGCCTTAAAAGAACTGGCAAATGGCAAAGGTCTCAAGGGCCTGGTCCTTGATCTGCGAAATAATCCTGGTGGGTTACTCGACCAGGCTGTAAAAGTAGCTGACGTATTTCTAAAAAAGGGACTTATTGTTTACACAGACGGCAGGATCGAAGAACAAAAAATGCGTTTTGAGGCCCATCAGGACAAGCATTCTCACAATTACTCCATTGCAGTATTGGTCAATGAAGGAAGCGCCAGTGCCTCGGAGATAGTTGCCGGGGCCTTACAAGATCACAAAAGGGCAATCATTGTAGGGATCCAGACTTTTGGTAAAGGATCGGTCCAGACCATTATTCCCCTTGAAGACGGATCTGCAGTACGCCTTACCACAGCCAGATACTACACGCCTAACGGCAGATCCATACAGGCAAAGGGCATAGAGCCTGATATAGAAGTACCTTACACGCCACTGAAAAAACCAAAAGAAAAGGATGAATTTTTTCATTTCCCGACAGAACGCGATTTAGAGGGGCATCTGCTAAATGAAGATGAGCCAAATGAAGATGAGCTGAATTCTGTAAAAGATAAAAAAGATAAGCCGGATGCTGTCGATTCCGAAGTTGAAAATGGAGAAATACAGCCGCCCCCCATGGATAATCAGTTACAAGAAGCAGTTAGAATATTAAAGGCGTGGGCTATATTTAACCAAGTAAGGAACGTACAATAAATAACTTGATAGTATAGGAATTTCCATTTTGGAACACAGATGAACACAGATTTTTAAATTAATGTTTGAATCTCGCTCATCGAAGAACAAAGCCCGCAAAAAGAAACTCACAAGACGTTCTCCCCGTCTATTGTGGTCAATAATAGCCCTGGGAATAATCGGGGCAATTGTGACCCTTTTATACCTTCTTCCTTTACCTCAGAGCACAGAACCAAAAGTCCGCCAGCCCTTTGAAGAATTTAAATCCGCACCACTAGTTTCACGTCCTTCCAAACTATCAAGACCGAAAAACATAGCCTCAATGCCGGTAGTAGCTATACTTATAGACGACATGGGTTATAATCTTCCGATCAACAATCAGCTTCTGAAGTTAGAGGCCCCTCTTTCCTTTTCCTTTCTCCCAACAGCACCTCATACGCCCAAGATGGCCAAAAAGGCAAAGGATCTCGGCAAAGATGTCTTAATACATCTGCCTCTGGAGCCTGTTAACAGTGCGATTGACCCTGGTCCCGGCGTCCTGCGTCTGAGTATGGACTTTGATTCCATGTTAAAAATACTCAGAAAGGACCTGGATGCTGTGCCTGGTGCAATCGGAGTAAATAATCACATGGGTTCTAAATTCACTACAAGTAAAAAGGGAATGGAATTGATCCTTACTGAAATAAAGCGCCGTGGCCTTTTTTTTGTTGACAGCAAGACTACCCATGAAAGTGTGGCATATGTAACTGCCAGATCTATGGGGATACCGGCTGCTGAAAGGGCCGTGTTTCTGGATCACGATACTCAAAAGGAATCCATCAGAAGGGAAATCAAAAAAATGGTGAAGCTGTCTATGGAGAATGGATGTGTTCTTGCCATAGGGCATCCGACACCTAATACCTGGAAGGTTTTGTATGAGGAACTGCCGCGGGTAAGGAAGCGTGTCAGGATTGTTCCGGTTCATAAAATTCTTGTTACCCAATAGAACGTACGGCATCCTTCATTCTATAGTTTACACTTTTTGTACGATTACACATCGGTAAGCCTGTTCCATGTTCCGACCATCGTGCGTCATTTTGTAGGGGCGAACCTGTGTATTCGCCCGTTGTTTGGGCAGACACGCAGGTTGCCCCTACAACGGGTTTATCGAATACAGGACATATTGGTTAACCGCACATGCCAAAAATTTCTGACATTACTGCTATCAGAAAAGATCATACGCTCAAAAAACTATTGACAAGATACCAAACCGGATATATTTTGCAAATTGCTATAGAGACTATTTTGCAATTAATCGAAAAAGTTTTTCTTTTAACTGGATAGTATAGGAATTTCCATTTTTTGACAGGATCAACAGGATTGTCAGGATAAAAAATATTAAGAAATCCTGTAAATCCTGTTGATCCTGTCAGAGAAGTCCGCCCGAAGGGCGCTAAGTTCATTCCTAATTTGGAATCTCTTAAGAAAAATTTGTGTAATTTAACTATATTATGAATATTTACCTATACTTATTACAATCATAGTTTTTTATAAATGAGATTCATGTTTAATAAAATCAGGCTTTATTTTTTTGTAAATTACAGGAAATTAAATATAAAAAATTCCGCAAATTTTTATGTCACCATTGAATAAAACATGAAAAAGTAATATAGAAGAACGCCCCTGAGCTAAATTGCAGGGAAGTGACACCTATATTGAAAAAATGCGCCCAGCAGATACGAAAAATTATTGCTAAAGAAAAAAGGAGAAAATCATATGAAAATCGCGATTAGTGCAACAGGAAAAGACCTCGACTCTGCTATAGACCCCAGGTTTGGAAGGGCTGGCTATTTTATAATAGTGGACACGGAGTCAGGAAACATTGTCAATGTTATCGACAATTTGGCAGCCCAGAATGCCGCCCAGGGAGCAGGTATTAATGCCGCTACTCTTGTAGCCGGAGCAGGTACTCAGGTAGTCTTGACAGGACAAATAGGACCCAAAGCCTTTGAAGTCCTCCAGGCAAGTGGAATCAAGATGATCTCAAACGTAAGCGGAACTGTCGGGGAAGCTGTGGAACAGTATAAGAAAGGGTCAAATTCGTCACCGGACGAAGGTCCCAGTGCTGAGGCAAATTCAGGCAAAACCTTTGATCCATCGTTTGGCGGCGGCGGCATGGGAGGCAGAGGTCGTGGCATGGGCGGCGGCGGCCGCGGAATGGGAGGCGGCG
>JAYEFH010000344.1:0-8288 GCA_034658555.1 Thermodesulfobacteriota bacterium
CTGTAAGCCTGCGGTCCCCCCTGGAGAAAACACCTTCCAGAAAGCTCTGAAGCGGGTCATGCCATTTATAATGAAGGTCCCGGCCCTTCAGGTTGGATTTCAGCAGTTCAAGGCGGTCTCCGGATTCACGGACATTTAGTTGGCGTTCCCACTGAAAGGGGGTATGGGGTTTTGGCACAAAGGTGCCTACACTGACAGTAACCTTTTTGCCCCTTTTCCTGCTACTTGCAAGGACCCTCTTTGCGAGTTCGGCGATTTCCAGAACATCGGCCATGGTCTCTGTCGGCAGGCCTGTCATGAAATAGAGTTTTATGTTGCTCCATCCAAGATTATAGGCCTGGGCAGCAGTATCAATGAGATCATGCTCTGTAATTCCCTTGTTTATTACTCTTCGCAGTCTCTCGCTTCCTGCCTCAGGAGCCAGGGTAAATCCGGTTTTCCTCACCCTTTGTATCTGTTTCATAATTTCCGGATTAAGGGTCCCTACCCGGAGAGAAGGGAGAGAGACCGCAACATTCTCCGGCATATAGCGATCCATCAAGGTACTTAACAGGGGCAAAAGACATCCGTAGTCACCCGTACTCAGGGAAAGTAGTGAGAGTTCCTCCCATCCGGATGTGGCCAGGGCCTGTTCCAGCAAGGAGAGGATTTTTTGAGGGGAGCGTTCACGTACGGGTCTATAGGTAATTCCTGCCTGACAAAACCTGCAACCACGGGTACAGCCCCTTGCTATCTCGATTCCCATACGATCATGGACTATCTGGGTATATGGTACGAGAGGGCGAGAGGGAAAAGGGGCCTTTTCGAGGTCAGATACTATCCTGCGCTTTATAAGACCTGCTTCGGGCCTTCCGGGCTCCAGGGCGGCAAAAGAGCCGTCCGCTTGATATTTCGGCCTGTAAAATCCCGGTACATAGATGCCGTCTATACGGGAAAGGGCGACGAGAATCTCGTTTTTGTCGTTCCCTGTTTCTCGCCAATCCTTTATAAGACCTGCGATTTCAGGCAGGGCTTCCTCTCCGTCTCCTACCAGGATGGCATCAAACAAATCAGCGACAGGTTCAGGATTAACCGAGCAACTTCCTCCTCCAAGGATTATAGGCCACTTGGGGTTGTTTCTTTTCTCCGCCTGGATGGGTATATTTGCAAGGTCCAGGATAGTTAGAATATTGGTATAGCAGAGTTCGTATGGGAGGGTTATGGCCAGGGCATCAAAGTCGCTTAATGGACGTTGGCTCTCAAGACCCCATAAAGGCACTTTTTCAGATCTCAGGAGTTTTTCAAGATCAATATCGGGGCAATACGCCCTGTCTGCCAATGCCCAGGGTATTTCGTTAATTATGTGATACAGGATATGAAGCCCAAGATGAGACATCCCAATTTCATAGAGATCAGGAAAGATGAGAGCTATTCTGAGACTTGCTTCGCTCCAGTCCTTATGGCAGGCATTAATTTCATTGCCAAGATAACGGCTTGGTCTTCTTATCAGAGGTAATATATCTGTTGGTTTCATGGCCGGCCCAAGTTAATCCGATGACACTTTATGAGCAAGTGTGGTTTTTTTCTGTGACCTTGGTTGCTAATATAGCTGTTAAGCTGGTAAGCTGATAAGCTCAACAGCTCAACGGCTCGCCCGAAGGGCGCTACGGGAAGAGGGTATAATCCTATGGGTAAGACTATAAACGTAGGTCTGCTGGGTTTTGGGACTGTTGGGAGTGGTACGGCCAGGATCCTGCTGGAACAATCAGAACTTTTAGAGCAACGCACTGGTACAAGAATAAGGCTTGCGCGGATCTGTGACCTGGACATTACTACTTCCAGAGGTTTTCCTGTACCCTCTGATATCCTCACTGATGACGTGAGGTCCCTTCTTGATGACCCGGCAATAGACATATTTATTGAGCTCATGGGCGGTCTTGAGCCGGCCCGGACCTTTGTGCTTAAGGCTATTCAAAAAGGAAAACATGTTATCACGGCAAACAAGGCCCTGCTCGCAACTCACGGCCATGAAATTTTTGAGGCGGCAGCAAAACATGGCGTTGAGCTGGGATTTGAGGCCAGTGTGGGCGGCGGAATACCTGTTGTTAAGGCAGTAAAAGAGGGCCTTGTGGCAAACCGTCTTCACACGGTCATGGGCATAATGAACGGCACTGCCAACTATATCCTCACGAGGATGACCGAGGAGGGCATGGCCTTTCAGGATGTGCTGGCAGACGCGCAGCGCCTCGGTTATGCCGAGGCGGACCCTGCCTATGATGTGGAGGGTATTGATACTGCCCATAAGCTTGTCATCATGGCCATGCTGGCTTTTGGTACCCCGGTTAAGCTTTCAGATATCTACATCGAGGGTATATCCAAACTCTCGCCACTGGATATTTCTTTTGCAAAGGAATTTGGATACAGGATCAAGCTTCTTGCCATTGCGAGAAATAACAGTGATGGGCTTGAACTGAGAGTCCACCCGACCATGATCCCGTCAGACCACCTTTTGGCACAGGTTGGGGGAGTCTACAATGCCTTTTACTGCATTGGCGACTCGGTAGGAAAGGTGTTGCTATACGGCCTGGGAGCAGGGCAAATGCCCACAGGCAGCGCTGTAGTAGCGGATGTAGTGGATGTGGCCAGAAATCTGGCTGGGGGGGCTGTTGGAAGGGTAGCATCCTTAGGACTTCCATATAATATGCTTAAGCCTCTGAAAAAGAGGCCGATGGATTCTTTGAAAGGATGTTATTATTTTCGGTTTTCTGTTGTAGATAGGCCGAAGGTCCTTGCCCGGATATCCGGAATCCTGGGGGACATGGGTATCAGCATAGCCTCGGTCGTGCAGAAGGGACGAGGTAGAGAGTCATCAGTTTCTGTAGTGATACTCACCCATGAAGCCCATGAGGCCAAGGTGCGCGAAGCATTAAAACTAATTGGCTCGCTTGATGTAATTTCAGGTGAGACCATGGTCATCCGCATTGAAGATCTTAAGACCCTTGAGGGATGAAGAATTTTATTTAAGAAGGAGTTTTGTTGTGACCGACGTCAACACAATAAATGTTGCTGAATCTACTGATCAGGCTCAAGATACACCTAAGATGGAGCTTCCGGCTTCCAAGTACGTGATACTAATTGGAGACGGTATGGCTGATTTACCAATCGACGATCTGGGGGGTAAGACTGTTTTAGAAAAGGCAAGGACTCCTGCCATGGACCACTTGGCAAAGTTGGGGGAGCTGGGCAGGGTACTTACCATTCCGGAAGGATTTCCACTGGGGAGCGATGTGGCAAATATGTCACTCATAGGATATTCACCTGAAAAATTTTATACCGGCCGCGGACCTTTGGAGGCCGCTGCTATGGGTATCCAGATGAATCCCGAGGACGTAGCATTTAGATGCAATCTGGTTACCTTGAGTTTCAGAGAGGGCCGGGTCTACATGGAAGATTACAGCGCCGGCCATATAAGCACCGAGGAAGCTCATACACTAATAGAGGACTTGGCACCATTAGTGGTCAGTCGTTCTTTTGGGCTTTTCCCAGGCGTAAGTTACCGCCATCTGTTACTCTGGCGCGGTGGTCCTGAGGGTATTTCCACAGTACCACCTCATGATTTCACTGGAATGGATGTTACTGAAGCATGGCATATTTATGAGGAGGAGCCACTTTTATATGAACTTCTTACCAAGGCCATCACATTTTTCCATCGTCACTCTGTCAACGAAAAGAGGCGGGCCGAGGGAAAACCGCCTGCAAACGCACTATGGCCATGGGGCCAGGGCCGAAGGCCGGTGATTGCCACGTTTTCCCAACTCTATGACATAGATAGCGCGGTTGTGGCTGCGGTTGATCTCATAAAGGGTCTGGGTGTCTGGGCGGGCATGGAGGTTATTAATGTGCCGGGGGCTACCGGTTATCTGGACACAAACTACAGGGGAAAGGCAGATGCGGCCCTGATGGCATTAAAGGAAAAGACCCTCGTGCTTGTGCATGTTGAGGCCCCTGACGAGGCAGGTCACATGGGTAATCTTCGCGAAAAAATCCGTGCCATAGAACGCTTTGATAAAGAAGTGGTGGGATCTGTCATGGACGGCTTGAGGGATATGGGCGGATCTTACAGGATACTGGTTGCCCCGGACCACTATACGCCGGTGAGTCTTAAGACCCATGGTCCAGGACCGGTACCCTATGTTATTTATGACAGTTTGAGTCCGAAAGATAATTCAGATGCCGCCTTTAACGAGCCTTCGGCCGAGCAAAGCCCTATATTGATCAAAGAGGGCCATAAATTGATGGAGAGGTTCATAGGCGTGACGCCTAGAGAAGTGGAACTTAATCCGAAAAAAAAGGCAAATGGACAAAGAATCGCCCGACCCAATTGAACTCCGGGAACCAATACACCGTCTCTCCTATAGGGTGATTTACGGTGATACTGATACCGGCGGCGTGGTGTACTATGGGAACTATCTGAGAATCTTTGAAATGGGACGCACTGAGTTTTTGCGGTCCATGCTCAAGATATCTTATCGCGACCTTGAGCATGAAGGGCTTATACTTCCTGTGAGCGAGGCCTACTGCCGTTACAAAGCCCCAGCCCACTATGACGACCTGCTTGAGATATCAACTTCACTCGAAAATTTTTCTAAATTCTCGATTCGTTTTCATTTTCTAATACATCGATTCGATGACCAGCGCTTACTGGTTAGGGGCTATACCGTTCACGCAGCAACGGATAGATCCGGTCGCCTTACCCGTCTTCCCGAGGATTTCCAGACAGCTCTTGACGGCATTCGTGATAGATGAAGCTCAGAGGAACCATCTATATGTTTGCAACCTGCTTGATAGATGCCCTCTCCCATTGGTGTTTCAACCAGTCCTCGAAAAGGGTCTGTTGTTTCTGATCGAGTATTCGTTTGGTAATGGTATCTTTTTGCGCCGGAAAGCCGACAATATCTGCATCGTTCTTTTCCTTGAAGGCCAGGATGTAAAAACTGTTTCCACTTTCAGCTACCCCATCAGGGCAAACTTTCCCTTCGCACAATGAGAGTCCTGCCTGGGCAACGGCCGGGGGCAGCTTGCCTTTGGCGGTTTTGTCTGTCCGTTTGAAAAGGCCTGTCTGCTGGATTTTCAGATCCTTGTTTTTGGCTGCAGCAGCCTCAAGACCTTGTTTCTTTACCGCTTCAAGTAATTTTTGGGCCTTCAAACGGCACAGCTCTTTTGCCTTTTCCCGGACATAATCTTTTTTTACCTGCTCTTTGACCTCTTCCAGAGAGGGCGGATAAGGTGCTTTCTTGTCAAGTACCTCGGCTATGAGGATACCCTGATGTATCTGGAGCAAGGAACTCAGCTCGCCGGGATTCAGGGCAAATAAAGTCTTCAGTAGCTCAGGATCGCCCCCTATCACAGCAGGAGGTTTCTTTTGGCTGAAGAGTTCAGTGGTTTTAAGCTCAATTTCATGTTGCTCCGCATAGGCGCTGAGGCTCCCAAGTTGAATTATCTTGTCATAGGCCTCATTGGCCCGATCCCAAATCATGTTTTTGGCTTTTTGGTCTTTGAGCCTGCCGGCGATAGAGTTTTTTACCTCGGTCAGGGGTTTTACTCTGCCTGGCTCTATCTCCTCAAGCTCTATTATGTGCCAGCCGAAACGGGTTGGAACCGGTTTGCTCACTTCCTCTTCCTTCATTGAAAATACAGCTTCTTCAAAGGGTTTTACCATCATACCTCTGCTAAAAAAGCCCAACTCTCCACCATTCTCAGCGCTCCCTGCATCATCGGAATTTTCCTTGGCGAGTTTTGCGAAATCTTCGCCATTGTCAATTCGGTCTCGGATCTTTTCCGCCTTTTTTTGGATTTTTTCTATACTGTCTTCATCAGCGCCTTCAGATATCTTGAGCAATATGTGTCTTGCGCGCCTACGTTCCTTGACTTTATACTCATTCCTGTGATCCTTGTAGTAGGCCTCTATCTCCAGGTTTGTAACGTTGGCATCGTCAACATCAGACTCCTTAAGGACCAAGTAGCGTAGCTTAGCCTGAGGTTCTGTCATGTAGTTTTCACCATGTGATTCGTACCACAAGGTCAGATCTTGTTTTGTGGCATTTACTTCTTTTTCGCATTCTGAGGCATTAATTAATAAATAGGCAAGGTTGACCTTCTCATTTTCGAACATATAGTGCTTCTTGGCCTCTGCTTCAGTCACAGCAAGTCCGGAGCTCAGAAGGGCTTTTAACTTATCCGCGAGCAACCGCTGTCTGACCTGTGCCTCAAAGACGGCAGGTGTCAAACGAGCCCCCCTTAGAGACCTTTCATAGAGTCTCTGATCAAAGGCTCCACTGTGTTTAAATGCAGGTATGTCGAGGATGCTGTTCTGCACCTCCATGTCGCTGACTAATATGCCCATTTCGCCGGCTGCCTGGCGAATCAGCGCCTCATTTATAAGACCGTTACGGACCTGCTGCTTGATATCTATCCGGTCCAGAAAACCTTCAGGAATCTGTCCGCCGAACATCTGCTTGTAGTTATCCAGCATGTTGGCATGAGCAAGGCGATAGGATTCCACAAGGATATCTTCACCATTCACCTTGGTCAGAACATTAAGCCTCTGGGACCGGAAGCTCCCTACACCCCAAAAAACGAATACTATTACAATAATACCGAGTATAAATTTAATAAGCCAAGAGCCTGTACTCTTCCGAATTGTGTTTAGCATTGATTATCAAATTCCTTTCTGGTTCCGCTTAAAAAACTAAATCTGCGGCACATAATAAATAGTGTTGAATGTTGAGTGAAAGACCGTTCAAAACTCACGAAACAACTGCTCGGGTTTTCGGTGAACCCTGAATCCTAACCTCTGAACCCCGAACCTTTGAACGCTTACAACAATTTAAAGTCTTTTTGCGATTATGACAACAAGTTTAAGGCATCCTTCATTTTGTAGTTTACATTTTTTAAATATAGACGGATGCCGGCCGTTAGCTATTAGGTAAAAAGTTTGTATAAAAATTAGAAGTTACAATTTACACTGGCAAAATTGACATCCCGGCAACTGAGCACTAATCTTTTTTGAAGAGGGCTGATGAAACCGGAAATCGATCAAATAATATCCTGTGATGAGGCAACCAAGGCCACTGTTAATAATGCAAAAAAAGAGGCGGATGATCTGGTGGCAAAGGCGAAACAGGACGCCGATACTTTGCAATCCGAGCTTGAAGCAAGGCTTGATGAAGTGAGAAAGAGCGAGATTGCTCCTATTCTTGAAGAAAGTCAGATACAGGCCAGGGAGACTATGGCACAGGCAGAGAGATACATCCAGAGACTTAAAGACCGGGTGGCCCTCAGGAAGGCCCGGATAATCGAAGATTTTATTTCAGAGGCCCTGGGAGAGGCGTGGTCCCCAAAAGGAAAATTGTAAGAGGTCCATAAAACAGCAATTATGATACTGGCTGCAGCCAGATATGCCTATCCAAACGCAAAAGTAAGGGCCCTTCGCAGCAGGCGGCTTACTGCCCAAGACCGCCATTTTCTTCTTGAGGCAAGAGATTTCTCTTCCTTCCTGGCATATCTTGTTACCACTCCGTATGGACGTGTACTTCCAGACCTTGAAGAAGATAAGGCTGATCCAGGGGTGCTGGAACGTCGACTTGCCCGGTCCCTTATGGAGGACTATGCCAAGGTTGCAAGGTCCTTGCGTGGGAAAAGGGAGCAAGAACTGGTCCTTTCCCTTTTCTCGCGCTTTGAGGCAGAAAACCTCAAGGTCCTGTTGCGTGCCCTGTTCTCCGGCCGTGGGAAACAGGCTGTTTCACACCTCCTTTATCCGCTGGGGAAACTGAGCGCTTTGCCGTGGGATGACCTCTGGGCATGCAACAATCCCGCGGAGATTGCAGATCTCCTGATCCGCAATCCTTTTGGACAGGCGCTTAAACATGCTATTCCCCAGTTTAATGCTCAGGGAAGACTGTTTCCCCTTGAAATGGCCTTAGACCTTTCCTGTTTTCAAAGACTCAAACAGGCCATCTCCGGCCTGAGAAGCAGAGCTGACAGAAAAGCTGCAAAAAGGATCTTGGGACCTTATGTAGATATTCTAAACATTTTGTGGGTAATAAGACTTAAAATTCACTATGGGTTGAGCCATGAAGAGATAGTCAATTATAGTCTTCCCGGGGGTGAGCAGCTCACACTTTCACACCTGCACCGGTTGGCACGGGCAGAGGACATCTCCTCATTTCTGGAACAGATGCCACGCTCCCTTCAGAAAGAGGTTCAAGAAGTCCGTGGGTGGGGGGATTTTCACATATATCTCAAGACGT
>JAYEFH010000345.1:0-1838 GCA_034658555.1 Thermodesulfobacteriota bacterium
ACCGGTTCCGCTCTGGCTGTTGTAATGTTCAACTCTGACATAGTACGTACCAGGTGAAAGGTCTCCGGCAATTTTTGCATTCCAGCCTGTACCGCTGTCGTCATCACGCGCAATCAGCTTTGTTTCACTGTCCGGGCCGTAGAGGGCCACAACTAAATCCGTGCGGCCTTCTGTTTCAACTGTATATCTTCCTTCGTCGTCAACTATGAATTTATAGGAGTCTTTCTGGCCTGGATTAGTGATCTCTGCTTTATACGGCGCAAAATCAATAACCGGCAACTCAACCGGTCCCTCTACGGGAGGAGCAAAAATCACAGCAAAGGCTTTCTGGGATAGAAAGTCATCTGTTAGAGGCCCGTATTCATTGTACTGGGGCTTCTGGCTTGACCTGATCAACTCGCATATCTTTTTATGCAAGTCTTGGAAAGTTCCGGCAAAAGCTCCATCTTGCCAAGCTTCACACAAAGCGATAGTGAATGCTCCACCATGCTGGTATCCAGAAGACCCAAAAGCGTCCCGACATCCTCCCAGATGAATAAGCTGGGCCTTTATTTCCACCTCCTCTCTCGGTGTCCTTGCTACAGGCCTGAATATGGCCTGCTCATTTACCGACACCGTCATTCTTCCCCTGTAATTCGTACCGGAATTGCAACTGTCGCTGATCATTACTATACGTACACCAGCTTTGAATCTTGTCAGTGCGTAGTGAATCTTGTCATCTATTACTTCTCTGTCATATGCAACAAGTGTTTCATCCTTGCCATCCACTTCGTCTCCGCTAAGATCCGGCTGTTGCCCTCCATGCCCCGAATAATAGAAAACAAAGATGTCATCAGCGACCAGGTTGTCAGCCGCGCGATAGAGTGAAGATAGGATTCTGTCCCGGGTGGCATCAGCGGTCTTCAGTATCTTAGTATCATATCCGAGGGATTTTAGAATTCTTTTCAAGTTATCTACATCGAGTTCGCATCCCCAGCATCCTCCCGTTCCATCCCATCCGTTGTAAGAGGCAGGATCTACACTTTTCAGTCCAACCAGCAGAGCATGTCCTTTAGCCATTCTCTTCCTCCTTTTTGCATTTTTCTATCTTCCTGATCTTTTCCCTTGGTTTATTATCTTGACCCATTTTCACGGCAATGCAACGACTTGCTTGCGATATGAAAGAAACTTTCAGATGTTCCTCTTCCTATGTCTCCCTCTGAAAATGCTATAGAGCGAATATTGTGCCAAGATAAGAAAAATAGGCATTTGCTCAGAGGCAGAGGATCGCAACATGTTGATCTGCCAACATAATCTTCGTTGAAACAGGCTTGTGTAACAGGTCATTAAACTAAATAAGGACCGGATCTACTGTCTATTTGCTATGCGTGCAGAGGGGCCTGGTGTAAATTTAATTGGCAGCATTCCTTGGTCGTACACGGACTTGGGGATCAGTACTGGACATGATACACCATTGTCCTGCGTTATAGGCTCTGCACTCTGACTCCAATGTCTGTTTCCAACTTAATATAAAGATGTCCCCTATTTCAGGTCCAATAGGTAACTTGCGCTTGCTATACACTCAAATATTCAACTAGCTGTTTTTTTAAAAGAAGTTTTTTAGCTTGACAGGGGGAATATAGGATATCCCGAAAGCGCCCTGATCAAGTTTTGACTCTTATTCATATTGACAACTCAAGGTCGTAATCATAAAATGGTCATAATTTTGGTTAACCTAAATGGAGGTCCACAAAATGAAAACGTTGCCGGTATCAGAAGCAAAGATGAAACTGAGTAAGCTCATAGACATAGTGGGCACCACTGACGAAGAGGTTGTGATTACAAAGAATGGTCGTCCT
>JAYEFH010000346.1:0-1837 GCA_034658555.1 Thermodesulfobacteriota bacterium
GTTCCAAGTGTTATCCGAGCAAGTAGACTTGCAGTTGTAGATGTCGAGATTCTTCTTGGGAAATTGGGTCAAATAGATCATGATCGACTCATCAGGATAAAGGAAAATATAGCAAATTGGATTGAAAGCACATAACCATGGGATTCACCACGACAGGAAACAGCGCGTGCTAAATTTCAGGTCAGTGTCCCGTATCAGGTTTCGTGGTTTTCCGGCGTCAGTGCCTCGCATGTTTCCGTCGGGTGATCCCTGCCGTTCGGGTGCGGCAGAGACCAATTTTATTCAATCCGGCAACGGTGCATGGAATTGTGTCTGAACGGCCTTTTCGTTCAGACACTAACTATCCTTGTGTAGGTCTATGTGCGTCGATCGAGCGCAGCAAGCGGATGGCGAATTATCAGGTGCGATAATCCGCATTGATTCGTACGTAATCGGTTGAAAAGTCGCTGGTCAGAATACAGGCATCTTCTTGCCCAAGGCCCAAGTCCAAAACAACTGTGAATTCTCCGACAGCCATGGCCTTCTTGGCCAGGTCCTCAGCCTCTTTACCAACGCCCATGCCCATTCTCACGATTTCGATATCATTAAAGGACAAGCTGATCAGCCCCTGATCCAGGGGGAAACCCGCACGGCCTGCTGCAGCAAGAATGCGACCCCAATTCGGGTCTTCGCCGAAAAACGCCGTCTTCACGAGTGGGGATTCAGCAATAGTTCGGGCTATCCTGTCTGCCTCTTCTATGGTCCTTGCTCCTTTTACGACCAAGGTTACACACTTAGTCACACCTTCGCCGTCCATGACAATCTGCCGGGCCAGGGCCTGTAGCAAATCTTTGAGTACAGCCTCAAGGGTCTTTCCGTAATAAACTTCGTTAATCTCTTTATTTCCGGCAAGACCGTTGGCCAGGGCCAGTATAGTGTCATTCGTACTGGTATCCCCGTCTATGGTAATCCGGTTAAACGTGTCTGATACGGTCCTTTCAAGTGTGCCCTGCCACCAAATCGGGGCCACCTTTGCGTCTGACAGGATAAAGGAAAGCATTGTGGCCTGGGGTGGACCAATGTTTGGCCCTATCATGCCGGCGCCCTTTGCTATGCCGGCAACAGTTACCTCTACACCCCCGACATCAATGCGCCTGATGGCTGTCTTCCGAACCGTATCAGTAGTGAGAATGGCGTCCGCCACAGCCTCCAGCCCATTTTCAGAAAGCCCCCTCACAAGTGCCGGTACGGCATCTGTTATCCGTCCCATTGGGAGAGGTTGGC
Source organism: Thermodesulfobacteriota bacterium (assembly GCA_034658555.1). Lineage (GTDB taxonomy): Bacteria > Desulfobacterota > Dissulfuribacteria > Dissulfuribacterales > UBA3076 > UBA3076. The sequence continues at coordinate 1,264 of JAYEFH010000346.1, forward strand.
CGATCACGCCGGTTGATGAGACCATCACATCATCAGGGGTTGTGCCCATTTCCTTAGCCACGAGAGAGCAGATCTTGTGGACATCGGCTATACCATCATTGCCTGTGCAGGCATTTGCATTTCCGCTGTTCACCACAACAGCCCTGGCATAAGGCCCGCCCCTGCTGAGACGATCAAGCCCTGCAAGGACCGGGGCTGCCTTTACCTCGTTTCTGGTAAACACGGCCGCCAACACCGCGGGCTCGTTAGAGGCTATCAGACCCAGGTCCGGGCGTCCCTGATACTTGATATCGGCTGAAACGGCTGAACCCTTAAAACCAGGGACCAAGAAGTTCATAGTATAGCAATTCCCCTTTTTTGACAGGATTAACAGGATTGTCAGGATAAAAAATATTAAAAAATTCTGTAAATCCTGTAGATCCTGTCAGAGAAGTCCGCCCGAAGGGCGCTAAGTTCATTTCCTTCCGCAACATTTCTTATATTTTTTCCCGCTGCCACAGGGACACGGGTCATTACGACCAACTTTCTGCCCCTTGCGCTTAACAGTCTTTGGCTTGTCATCGCCATCTCCACG
>JAYEFH010000347.1:0-8225 GCA_034658555.1 Thermodesulfobacteriota bacterium
ATGTCACTTTTTTGTATTGCACCCATCATCTACTTGGGCTTATATTCGTATTTTTGGCACCTTCGATAAGAACATAACATCTTGAAATAACAAGGATTGTGGCCTCCCCTAAATCCGTTATAATCAGCAACTTTTTTCGCATAAGGACAACATGTTGAAATCATTAGAATACATGCCTCCCCTAAATGCGTTATAATCAGGAATATTCCACTCAAGGATTCTCTTACCTTTGTGAATGAACAGTTGAAGTTCCATGAAATCGAGGTGGAATACGACTTGGCTGAATTTATGCCGAATGTTTTGGCTGATGCTAATAAGCTGGAACAGGTTTTTTTGAACATCATCGCCAATGCCAGGGATGCTATGGATGCCAGGGAGGAAAGGGACAAGGAAATCGCAAGTGGCAAGGGGCCTGTTTTCAGTGGAAGTCAAGATTACAAGAAATTGTTGAGGATACGTTCTTTTGCCGAGAATGGGAACGCAGTGGTAGCTATTTCCGATACCGGCGGTGGAATATCAAAAGAGGCAAAGGAAAAGATATTTGAGCCTTTTTATACAACCAAAGAAACCGGCAAAGGAACCGGCCTGGGGATGAGCATCAGCTACAATATTATAAAAGATTTTAGAGGCAGTATCCGTTTTGAAGTGGAAGAAGACGTGGGGACGACCTTTTGGGTGGAGTTGCCGATTTTTTATGGTTGACCGGATCATATGCCGGTTGCCTATGAGGAATTTGATGACCTGTCTGCGTGCAGTGTCGGGATTAGTCGCATTTTGAAAATCCACAAGACCGGCAGAGGAAACAGCCGCCCTCCGGCTCAAGCACCGCTCCGCACTCAGGACAACTCATAAAAGCCGGGTTTGCTTTTTCTATCTCTAGCCCGCTTGCAGAGGCCAACACCTTGGCAATGGCATCGGGGCAAGAAAGAATCTGGCTTCCTTTATGCCAGATGGGAGACGGACAACGGATGCCGGCAAGCTGGGTTACAATGGATTGGACCCTGATTCCGGAACGAAGTGCCAGGGAAATCAGTCTGCTCTCAGCCTCAATTTGACAAGCCGCGCATCCACCGGTCTTACCCATCTGGGCAAAGACCTCGCATATATCTTTATCATCCCAGTTAACAGTTACATAAAGATTTCCGCATCCTGTCCGCACTCTCTCTGTAATACCCCGGGTCTTAAGTGGCCTGGGTCTGGGAGCGATTTTCCCGTTCGTACCTACATGCATGATTGTTTCTGCTGCATCGGTCCCTCCTGCGTTCTTTTTCAGACTTAAGACCTGGACCGGCCTGCTACCGCTACGGTAAATAGTTATGCCCTTAAGCCCCTGATTCCAGGCCAACAGGTATGCATTCCGGATGGAGTCCCTGGTTGCATCATCGGGAAAGTTAATAGTTTTAGAGACCGCGTTATCAATGTTTCTCTGGAAGGCGGCCTGGATGGCTATATGGTCCTCGGGTGAGACGTCCATGGAGGTGACGAATATTCTTCTCAGGTCTTCCGGCACCTCATCCAGACCCTGGACTGATCCGCATTCTGCAATCTTTTCCATAAAGGCATCAGAGTATTTGCCGGCGGCTTCCATGGCCTTTACAAACAGGGGATGTGTTTTAACCAGCTCTGTACCATCCAGTACGCGCCGGATATAGCTGATTGCAAACAGGGGCTCAATGCCGCTTGATGCTCCTGCAATAATACTGATGGTGCCGGTTGGTGCTATAGTGGTGGTAGTGGCGTTTCTCATAAAAGGGGTTTCGGGATTATTGTAAATGCTTCCTTTGTAGGCAGGGAAATTCCCTCGTTTTTTCGCAAGTTCCGCAGAGGCTGCCTTTGACTCCTTGTCCATAAAAGACATGAGTTCCCGGGCCAGAGAAACAGCTCGGTCAGAGTTGTAGGGAATATCCAGATATATCAGGAGATCGGCAAAGCCCATCACCCCAAGGCCGATCTTCCTGGTTCGAAGAGTCATGTTACGGATTTCTTCAAGAGGAAACTTGTTGGCATCTATCACATTGTCCAGAAAATGGACCGCCTGCCACACTGTCTCCTTAAGGGACGGGTAATTGATCTCTCCATCTTTCACAAACCTGCCCAGGTTAATTGATCCCAGGTTACATGATTCATAGGGTAGAAGTGGCTGTTCGCCACAGTTGTGGACTAGAAACCCGTTGGCATCAAAGGCGTGAATCCCGGCTACGGAAACATCGTAAACATCCTCAACCCCATCTGGTTCAATGTCTTTGACAGTTGCAACAAACCGCTCCCTGTTGGGACGCCGGTCATACCTGCCCAGAAGTCTTTCAAGCCTTTTTGCCTTCTCTGAATCGGTCAGACCTATAACCTCATGGAACCTTTGGAGATTGTCTTTTGACACCACCAGTTCGTGTTGAGCCCGTGTCTTATAAGTGCGATGCACGCCTCGCCCGTCCGGGAGCAAACTTTTCCCGGCCGGTCTCCTGTATCTGTAAATCCGGCCGGCAATACCAACACGCAGGAGCATACGCTGAACGGTTTCCAGCATGGTAAGGTCGTTCTGGGAAAGCCTCAGGCTCACACCGTTAGCCTGGCTGCCCTGGATAGATCCGTCTGCATCAAAAATGCCCCCTAAGAAACCCTTGTAAAATGCAAAAGAGCATTTCTCGATTTCCGGAGTAACGGTCTTGTTGCCGGGCTTCATCCCAAGCTGAGCAGCAACCCTCTTGATGTATCCAAGGGAGAGGCGATACTCTCCCCTGCCGGGTACTTCCATCCACCCTTTGAAATCAGACCTGTGCGGAAGATTCAAGGCATGTTCCAATACCCTTGCCATTACCGCCTGTGGGCAATGACCAGTCCGGTATTCACTATTTACAACGGCTCTTGAGGTCCAGACTGACAGCACAGCCTTATCTTCCTTCAGTGTCCCGTCACCTATGAGCAGACCCAGCATATACCCTTCGTCCTCTCCGTAAGGACCTTCCCAGGATTTAAGGCTGCGGTGGTTATTGATAAGAATCTTATCCCCGGTCCTGAGATCACAGGCCTTGATCCAACCGGTCTTGATTCCCTTTCGTGTGACCTTCTTCGCCTTTAAAACCAAGTGATCCTTGGTAAGTCTCAAGGAATAACCTTCCTGGGTGCGAAGGCGGACCACCTCTTTCCGCCCGGTGCGGAAAAATCCGTCAGACACAATAGGATAGGTATCACCGTCCAGCACCACATTTCCTCTGTATCCTGTAATATCTGATACCTGACGTGGTCCCTCCGACGTCTGAACAAAGGTATCTTTGGGCACACAAGGATTCGTGCTTTCGATCTGCCCCAGGTCAGGAGTAGGATTTGTCCTGTTGATCCTGTCCAGGAACACAATCCCGGGTTCACCGCTACTCCATACCGATTCCACTATCTTGTCGAAAACAGCCGATGCGGATATCCCACGGACCTCTTTGCCGGTCCTGGGATTGACCAGCACGTAGTCCTCCCCCCGCTCAACCGCCTCCATAAATTTTTCTGTCAACGCCACGGAAATATTGAAATTGTTGAGTCTGTCAATGCGCGTCTTGGTAGTAATAAATTCTTCAATATCAGGGTGATCCACTCTTAGAATAGCCATGTTGGCACCCCGCCTGGTACCACCCTGCTTGACGGTCTCAGTAGCTACATCAAATATGGTCATAAAGGAAATCGGGCCGCTTGCGATTCCATGCGTGGATTTGACCCGGTCCCCCCTGGGACGTATCCTTGAGAAGGAAAAGCCTGTGCCTCCCCCGCTCTTATGAATCATGGCAGTATGCTGTATTGCCTCAAAAATGCTTTCAATGGAGTCATCAATTGGAAGCACGAAACACGCAGAGAGCTGCCCAAGATCTCTGCCTGCATTCATTAAGGTCGGTGAATTGGGCAAAAACCGCAGGGAAATCATAACTTCATAAAAGGTCTCGGCAAGGGCATCTACATCGGCATTCTCATCGTATATACGATCTGCCTGAGCAATTGTCCTTGCCACTCTCCTGAACATCTCCTCAGGAATTTCAACAACTTGGCCCTGCTCGTCTTTCTTCAGATATCTACGGGCCAAAACTACAAGTGCGTTGTTAGTCAAAGGCAGATCCGTATTTGGAAGATCACTGTCAATAGTTGATAAAGGCGACCGGATGGACTCTTTTAAATTTCCCATGATATATGCTTTACTCTTTTCAAATTTCACTGCCAAAATACAAGATTAACAAAGTGTAGCGATTAGGAACGGGAGATAAATAAGTTGAACAAAAATTAACAGGATTTTTTGTTGTATTCAAGGCACGAGGAGCGAGCATAACGAGTTATGTGATCGACGAGCAACGAAGAAGACGGCAAAAAAAAACGTTAATTTGTTCAAGTTATTTATTGCACGTTCCTTAGCTGTCTTGTCAGGGCGGACAGCCTGATAATCATTAAGCTAATAGCTAACCGCTAAAGGCTAATCGCTTATTGTAAGTGTAAACTACTTTTGACTTGTCGTGAAGTATGCCTGCCGGCAAAATCGGCATAGTGGCAAGGAGTAGGTGATTTCCCCGGAATCCAATTTCTCATTACAGGGTCATCAAAATTTGTATGGCATGGAAGACAGAGTCCAACATAGAGGATTTTATCAAGTTCATGTGAGTTAAAGGGTCTGAGTCCCGTTCTTGATGTGCGGACCAGGGGTCTGCCTTTTATGTCGACAAAGGCATCTAAGGGGTGGTCTATATCCAGAGAGGTAGAAGGACTGGAAAGAGAAGATGTGAACTTCCATCCATCAGGTCCAAATGAGAAAATGCCCTGACCGAGACCTAATGCCCTTGGGTCTTGGTGACATTCCCTGCAGGAACGTCCTTGCTTTTGCGTGGTATGGGGGTCCATCCATGAGACAGTGAGTCGTCTGAAATTACGTTTCCATTTGCCCCCTCCATCCAGGAAGGTAATGAAATCCTGTCACCCTGGTACAAGGACAACCACTTCTCCAGTTTCCGCTTGAGACAGGCCCTTTTCAAAAAGAGCCTCCCGTCCTTCTTCGCCATGCTCAAATATTCCCAAAGTCGGGCATTCATAGCGGATAAATGAACGAAACTCTTCCCAAAGCCCCGGGGTCTCTTTTATTGAAATCTTGTCCAACTGGGTCTTGCTTCTGTCTATCCGGACATGACAGCCGTAGCACTGAGGTACCCATGTACTATGGCAGGCCTGGCAGGACAGGCGTCGGTGAGTAGGATGCATGCAGGCAACCGGATCAGGAACGTGGAGCGGATGAAGTTTTTTGTTTTGTTTGTTCTCAAGGACAAACGAGCCGTCTTTTTGCTGGATGTTGAGTTTGGGGGAAACGGAAGAATTTGGTGATTTGGTGATTTGGTGATTTGGTGATTTAGGATAGTCCGAGGAAAACTGAGATGTAATGGACGTGCTTTGATCAGGCTTGTTGAGAGCAACAATAGCTTCTAATGTTTTAGAAGTCCCGTGGCAGTCCAGGCATGTAACCTCCAGTTGCTTTTCGAAATGCGCATGGCGCTCACCATCTCCCATAATTTCTTTTTGGGTATGACAGTCAATACATGTAAGCCCTTTTTCGTGATGAATATCGTCCTTAAATATCCGGTAAAAACGGCCATCAATTAACTCTCTGGAGGAAAAATCGCCTTCTTCATATGGAGTACCATAGCCCTCAGACTCAAATTGCCCCTGATAGGATAGCCCTATACGCCCACTTCTGTTATGACACAGGACACAATTTTCCATGGGAATGACCTTAATTATCCCGGGATGCCTCTCGTCTTTTGGTTTTTTCCCTTCGTCCTTAATAAAATGGCAGGCAGTACACCCCCCGCCCTTGTCGGCCAGGAAGCTGGGAAGACTTCCGCGTTCAACCCATAGATGGCAACTCGCACACAACTTCCTGTAGTAGTCAAGGGCATGGGAATTCATGCCGGTATCTTTCAGTCTTTTTACCGAAAGGTCCTCATCTTGGTCAGAGCTCTCTTCCCAATAGAAGCGAAGGGTGCTGATAATGCCACGGTTTGTAGCCATAAGTGAGTTCTTGACCCATGTGACCTCCTTTGGGTGGCAACCGGACTGACCGCAGGTTTGATCTGCAAATCGAAGTTCTCCCGGGTTCAGGACCATCCCCAGGTGTGCCCGTTGTTTGTCGCCGGAGAGCGGATTCCCCTTATGGCATACAGCACACCCCAGGACTTTCCTCCCGTGGGATTTATCCGGTTTTTCCTTGTGGCAGGAAAGGCAGAGATCCACTCTGCCGCTTAAGGTGGTTGTGACCTGCTCTACCTTGGGTTTTTGAAGTTTGGCACCTGCAAGAACTTCCAGGTTGAGCATGAAAATTATTAGAATAGTCAACCTTATTATTAGATACAAAGGAAGTCTTTTCATAGGTGCGGGAAAAAGAAAGGGCAGCCAATGCTGCCCTATTATTTAAATGACTGGAGCGGGAAACGGGATTTGAACCCGCGACTTTAACCTTGGCAAGGTTACACTCTACCACTGAGTTATTCCCGCAATGAACTGCACCTGATAATAAAAATGGTTTTGGGAACTGTCAAGACTTTCTTCTCAAAAACAAGTTATGCAGTATATTAGGAACGTACAATAAATAACTTGAACAAATTAACGTCTTTTTTGCCGTTTTTAAACTCAAAATCCAAAATTGTGCTTGAACGGCCTTTTCATTCAAACACTGATTAAAGGAATTTTAACATGAAAAACGATATTGCTCAAGCCCTTGGGGCCCCACTCGTGTTACGGCACATGTGCTGTGTGGTCATACCGGTGAGTGACTGTTCGAAGTCCCTTGGGTTTTACAGAGACAAGCTCGGCATGATGGCAAGGGCTTTGCCGGATGGAACATGGGAGGTATCTACCGGTCAGACTGCCCTGCGACTTGTGGAGCGTTATTCAAAAAAGGACAGAATAACAGTAACCTTTTGGTTGCCGATATTCGAACTCCTGCAAGCGCAAAACAGGCTCAAGGCATTGGGGCTTCAGGTGGATGGCCCGTCAGAACGGCTGGAAACAGAGCTGGTGCTCACTTGTAAGGATCCTGACAACCACAGTATTGAACTAGTGGCCAGAGGTGCCCTATCGGATATGATGAAGCCCGAATCCGAATTATCGGAAAGAAGGGGTCGAGGTCCCAGCGGCCAAACCTGGGAGGACTTCTATAATACCGTCCCGGTTGAGGATATGCCATGGTATACCGATTGCCTTGACGAAGACCTGATCATAGCTCTATCAGAATACGCCCCTTTACCAGGACGTTTGCTTGAGCTGGGATCCGGGCCCGGCACGGCCGCGGCACGGCTGGCAGCCCTGGGATATGAAGTTGTAGCTGTTGATATAGCTACCGATGCAGTTGATCAAGCCCGTCTTCGTTTTGGCACTTTGAATCCACATCTTGTATATGAAATAGCTGACGTCTGCCAACCTTTGGTTTATTTTGGGAGTTTTGATTATGTTTTTGACCGTGGATGCTTTCACGGTATTCCTCCTGAAGAGCGTGAACAGTATGTCCACCATGTTGCAGAAGTCATTCGTCCCGGAGGCATGTTTTTTCTAAAGGTATTCAGTCGTGAAGAGCCGGGAGACAGGGGTCCTTATCGTTTTACCAAGGAAGAGATAACAAAAATCTTCAAAGGGATCTTTTCTGTACGTTGCGCCAAGAAAAGTACGTTTGAAGGTACCCTGGCCCATTCTCCAAAAGGGGTTTTTTTTGTCTTGGAGAGGTGATTTAGTTTTTTTACAAAGAAGGTTCCTCTAAATAAATTATTTCAGGGAACCTTCTTCCTGAGTCTTCCTTATTGGGCAGCCCGCCTGACATCGACTGCTTGAGGTCCCCGGGGACTTTGCTCTATATCAAAAGTTACCTTGTCTCCCTCTTGCAGAGAACGAAATCCTTCCCCTTGGATAACACTATAATGTACAAAGACATCACCTTCGTTATCCGTCTCAATAAAACCATAACCCTTCTTGTCATTGAACCATTTTACTCGACCTTCCATCATTACAAAATTCTCCTTTAATGTTTACTCATATTTCTTGTTCGGCATCTTTCATTCACCAGTTTACACTTTTTTCGAAAAATCATGTATTATCGAAAGTGGGTATCCATTTTACTCAACCAAATACCATATGTTGTGGTCGACAATATAATTTTGCCCAATATTGAAATGTTATTGCAATTTCAGGAAGATAGGCCAAGAATGGATCTTTGTCAGCAAAAC
>JAYEFH010000348.1:0-8212 GCA_034658555.1 Thermodesulfobacteriota bacterium
CATAGATGACCTTTACCGAGCACCAACCACTAAAGGCCAAGCGAAAATGGTATAGGATATGTGTAAAAGGTTGGCCTTGGATGGTAATTGACACCTTTTTCAATTTGGTGAAATCAGATAGTCCCATCCGGCCTACAACCTGCTCCTGTCGAAACATCACCTCCTTCTCCGGCCCATAAAGAGCCTTCCATTCACTCACTCTCCGCTGGAACGTACGCAATTTGCTGTCCGGATATTCGCAGGGATGATCTTCCTGAAGTCTTTCAAATAATGTCATTGGGGTAAGCTTCGGACTTTTCGTGAGTAACGGAACCATCTCACTTTTCCAAACCTCGGCAAAGGGATCTGTTTTGGTTCGCCAATATCGTTTTCGCTTGTTGCATGGCTGTAGCTCGTCCTTCTCAACCCGGTGGCCGGATTGCTCAGACATCCCTGCCTTGGCTGCCGCCGTCATTTGGGGTTTACCTTTTTTTCGTGCTGTCATATATACCTCGACCTGTTCTGAATTAATGGGTTTGCCCGACACCAAAAAACTCCCTTTTAAAAACTTGTTTTTGGGGCCAAATTATACCAAGTCGAACCGGACAAGTTAATTGTCACATAACACATAAGCCAAAATTATCCTCATTGCATTGCATTTTGCTACACAGAATAGTAAAATAATATTATTGGAATATGAGTACGATTTAAAAGAAGATTAGGAGAAATAGCATGGCTACTGCTGTGAGAATTTCGGAAAGGCTTGTCCATGAAGCCAGGAAATACAGTAGGATTGAGCAGAGATCCATAACTGGTCAGATTGAGTATTGGGCAAGAATTGGTAAATGCGTTCAGGAAAACCCGGACTTAACATATAGCCTGATAAAGGAAATATTGATTGGAATTGAAGAATTGGACCATGGAGAGAATACGGAATATAATTTTGGGTAAGCGTTCACAGGGCACCGCATCTGCTTTGTTGCCTGCCTGCCGGTAGGCAGGTCGGGCACTTGAAGTAGGGAGTTATACGTCTGCGTACCCGTACGCCTCTCATATGCAGCACCCTGTGAACGCTTACAGTTCGGTGGTGCGGTAAAACGGGCGTTGCACAATCCCGTGAATGGATACAATTTTGGTTGACAGCGTATGACCATATATCAATCTAGAATATTTAAAAAAAGAGTTAAGAGATTTTCTAAAAAAGAAAAGGAGATACTGGATCAAGAAATAAAAAGGATAGTAGGCAATCCTTCGATAGGACAGGAAAAGAAAGGAGATCTTTCCGGTGTATATGGCTATAAATTTAAGGTCAAAACATTCCAATACCTCTTGGCCTATCGGATTTTTGAAGATGATGTGGAATTAATTATGCTCGGTTCTCACGAAAATTATTATCGCGATTTAAAGAACTATCTGAAACGAACATAAAATAAGGGGCTGGTCGACACGATTCGAGGGTAAACACATGCTGTCGAAAAAATCACAATTAGACAAAAACAAGATGGATCAAATCATTGCTGAGGCTCGGCATCGGGAGAAAACCTATCGGGAGCAAGCACTCAAGATGTATCCATGGATCTGTGCACGATGCGGGCGCGAATTCACAGGCAAGAAACTTCGTGAACTCACGGTCCATCACAAGGATCACGACCACGATAACAATCCGCCTGACGGCAGCAACTGGGAACTGCTGTGTCTTTACTGCCACGACAATGAGCATCAGCGGTATCTGGATGAGAAATGGCATGATAAAGCTTTGCCGGAAGACGAGCAAGAGCCGCCCTCTACCTTCAAGGCATTCGCTGGTCTTGATGCTTTGCTGAAGAAGAACAAGTAACTATTTGTGGGACGTAACTATTTGTGAGACGGAGTTAGTGTAATTGTTGCTGGAATGTCAAATTAAAATTTTGGTTTGTTGGAGTTAGTTTAATAGTTGATAGTCGTTAATTGTCACGTGATATACGCTTGATATACTTTTAACTATATGATAATTTACTTTAAAAAAATAAGGAGATAATAAATGATTATTAAAACTAATATTCTTAGTTGCTCTCATTATAGAGGCAAAAAATCATTTAGTGATTTTTGGGAATCATATAAGCATATATTTGATCCTAAATTTCATAAATGTGTAGGAAAGGAAACTGGTGAAACAAACCATGCAGAACGATTGTTTTGTACTGTTCGTCAATGGTTACAGAGAGTATCGAGAAAGACACTAGTTTTTTCTACGGTCTTCATATTGTGAATTAATTTTTATTTTGTCAGTAATGCCACGGATTCAATATGCCAGGTGTGGGGAAACATATCCACGGGCTGAATCTTTTCGATTTTGTAACCATGTGCCGCAAGCTGTTCAATATCTCTGGCTTGAGTGGATGGATTGCAGGAAACATAAATAATCTTTGGAGCGTCCAAGTTCACCATCTCCTTGAGAAATTTCGGATGAATTCCCGCTCTCGGCGGATCAATCACAACAATATCGGGAGGCGGTAAGGACTGAATCAATTCCTGATTCGTTTTGAGAAATTTATCTAAATTTGCTTCAAAAAATTCGCAGTTATTAATGTTATTTTTTTGTGTATTTTTATTAGCATTTTTTACTGCTGCAGAAACGACTTCAAAGCCATAGACCTTTTTTGCAATATCTGCCAGGAACAAGGCAATTGACCCTGTTCCTGAATAAAAGTCCCAAATAACCTGTTTATCCGTTTTCCCGGCGAAATCTCTGACAACACCGTACAATTGTTCCGCACCTTTTGTATTTGTCTGAAAAAATGCATTGGCAGAAATTTCATACTGAATACCGCCGATTGTATCGTGAATAACAGAATTTCCATAAAGTAGAATTTCTTCGCCGCCCTGAGAAGTTTGACCCTTTGATTTTGTAATATTATTTACTACAGAAGTAATTTTCGGATAATATGCAATCAGATCATCAATCAAAGGTTTTAATATTTCTTTTCCATTCTCTCGAGTAATAAAATTGATCATTATCTCATTGGTATAAGCTCCTTCGCGGATCATAATATTGCGAAGAAATCCTGTATGATGTTTGGGATTATCCAAAGTGATTTTATTTTTCAGCATCCATTTACGGATATCTATAAAGATTTTATTTCTGGTATCATTTTGTAAAAAACATTTTTCCACATCTAAAATTTTATCAAATCGCCTGGGAGCATGCAGACCAATTGCAAAATCTTTTGGCGTTTCAGGATCATTCTCCTTCATAATCCATCGATTATCTCCGGCAGAAAATTCCATTTTATTTCTGTAACCCCAGATTTCAGGCGACGCCAAAGGTTCCAAAATTTTTACGGGTGCCAAGTTTGTCAAATGTGTGTAAACATCTTCAATCTGCTGCTTTTTTATTTTTAACTGCGCTGAATATTGAAGATTTTGAAAAGTACAACCACCGCAATCATTAAAATATATACATTTGGGATCTATATAATCCGGACTTTGAATAATAATTTCTTCAATAATTGCTTCAGCAAATGAAGGCTTTTTTTTAATAATTTTTACTTTCAGTTGCTGACCGGGAAGCGCATTTCTGACAAAAATTACAAAATTATCGAGTCGGGCGACCCCTTTCCCACCATAAGCCACTGAATCAATAGTAACAGTAATAGATTGCCTTTTTTTAATATTTATTTGTACGGTATCCATTTTTTTGATTATAACGGATTTTTGGGAAGGATACCGAAGATTTTTTCTTTCCTTGCTGAAGCCAAGAGTTTTTCGCGCCAACAGGAGGAGCCAAGGATTGACGGAGAATCAGGTTCAGCCTTTCCAACAGGGTGGCGCTGATTTTAAGCCCCGGTTGGGCCAATCGTTTTGTTCCACATTTGATGCGGTAGGTTACTCTGATTATCCTACTCCCCTTCCTTTCCTTAACCACCTGTCCATAAACCAAGTCCGGGTGAGGTTCTTTAATTGGATCTTTAGGACGACCCCGCTGACCAGGACCGCTACACCATCTTTGATGCCTATGAGTTTTTTATTCTTTGCAGTCGTAATGTTTTCATGCCAACGGGAGTTCCTAAAAAAATCACCAAGGAAGATATATTGCAAAAGTACAGTGTTCAGATGGAATGATTTTATTCCTGAACATGATTGCTCTTTCCTAAAATTCCCTTCTTACCTTTTTTGAGCGCGGTGGTTGTTAATGACAATCTGCCGACCTTGTTATTTGGGATGGCTCCACCACGCTGTGATATATACAAAATATTTGTGTAACGCAGAAAAGAGAAAAGATTCGTAGGGTCTCGGCCACCGTGCCGTCCCTACATACTGCCCACCGAATGAGGCTGTTTGGATCCACAAATAACTCGTTATACGATCAGGGATTATTGGACCGTCTCCGTTCTGCGAATTTTATACCCAAGCAACCAGTTGCGTCGTTGCCTTCTCAATCTCGGCATGGTAGTTACTTTACCCATAGCTGAGAAGAGACGATCACAGCTTACCCTCTAAAGACTCAAAAGAGTCTTCAGTACTGCGTCACAAAACTCGCTTGCTCTTATATAAAATATCCAGTTCGAAAGCATGTAATGCTGGATGAACCTGAAAAAATACTTTAATATTCGGACCAGGTAACTGTTCACGGCTTGAAAAAGGTTTGTTGGGTTACTTGGGTTTGTTGGGTTACTTGGGTTAAAACTTCTATGACGATAAGACGTTTTGAAGATTATTGAAGTCTGGTAGTTGGTCCGACTTGAAATTGGGAAATAGAAATTAGGGAGCGATGAAACGAGTTTACGAGTTGACAGTACAAAAACATGAAGGCCAAATTTCTAATTTCGTAACCGTTCACGGGATTACAAAACCCATTTTACCGCACATTGAGCTATAAGCGTTTACAGGGTAAGGCGTACGGGTGTGCAGACGTACTCCCTGTACTTCAAGTGCCCGACAACAAAGCAGATGCGGTGCCCTGTGAATGCTTATATTGTTTTGTAGTCGAATGGAGGCATAATTATGCACAATGTGCGCTTATTTTATCTTTTATTACTTATAGTTATAGTATTTACTCCTGTTTCGAAGTCCCTGGCAGAAGGTCTTTCAGATCGTGGAGAAGATCTTGTGTCCCTGTTACAGAAAAAATACGAAACCACCACGGATATTACCTCTAACTTCGAACAGGAGACTTTTGTTGCCGGTTCTTCAGAGGGTCTCAAGGCAGAAGGAAAGGTCTATTTCAATCGTCCGCACCAGATGCGCTGGGAATACAGTCAACCGGAACCGCAGCTTATTGTCACCAGCGGGAAAGAGGTATATGTGTATGAGGAGAAAGCCAACCAGGTAATGGTGCTTCCAAGGGATCAATTACTTTCCACTGAGATAAGCAAGGCCTTTTTTTTCGGAAAAGGTGACCTCAAGCGTTATTTTATTGTAGAGCATCCTGTAGAAGGCCAACCTGATGCCATGTGGATGCTGAAGCTTACCCCGAGGAATCCGGTACCGCAGGTATCCACTATATGGATTGTCGTAGATTCTGATACCCATCTGGTAAAGGAGATGTGGTTGGAAGACCCGTTAGGTGGCAGGACACATCTTGTATTCAGCAATGTCAAGGTCAATAAAGGCCTTTCAGACGATCTTTTCCGGTTTGTTCCACCTCCAGGTGTGGAAATTTATCGTACAGATGACTCTAAGGTTCAAGGTTCAGAGGTTACGGAAGATCTAAGCCGTTAATTCGTGAGTTCTGAATGGATTCTGAATTTAAAGAAAAATAACCTTGAACGCTGAATCCTTGAACATCTATAATCAGGAGAACAAAATGTCCAATGAAAGTTTAGCTGGAGAAATCCGTGCATTGGCACAGGAGAAAAATGCTATCATTCTTGCTCACAATTACCAGGTGCCGGAGGTCCAGGATATCGCGGACCTTACCGGGGATTCTCTGGCCCTGAGTATCCAGGCATCAGAGACCAAGGCCGATATCATAATATTTTGCGGAGTCCGTTTTATGGCTGAGACAGCGGCCATTGTTTGTCCGGATAAAAAAGTGATACTGCCGGTAAAAGAGGCTGGCTGTGGTATGGCGGATATGCTGAACGTCTCGGAGCTGATGGATGAGAAAGCAAAGTATCCGGGCGTGCCTGTGGTCACATATGTGAATTCAACAGCCGAAGTAAAGGCAGAAAGCGACATCTGCTGTACCTCAGCCAATGCGGTACAGGTCGTTAAATCTTTAAAGACCCCTGAGGTCCTTATGACCCCGGACAAAAATCTGGCAATGTGGACACAGCGACACACAGACCAAAAAATTTATTACTGGCTTGGTTACTGTCCGATTCACGATGATCTGACAGTTGTCCAGGTCAAGGAGGCAAAAGCCGCCCATCCCGAGGCTTTGCTGATGGCCCATCCCGAGTGCCCTCCAGAGGTGCTGGATATGGCAGACGCGGTAAGAAGCACCAGCGGCATGCTGACCTTTGCAGCAGAATCCAAGGCAAAGGAATTCATTGTTGCCACAGAAATCGGGATTTTACATACGTTGAAGAAGCAAGACCCAGAAAAGAAATTTTACGCTGCATCTCCTGAGATGGTCTGCATAGACATGAAAAAAACAGGTCTGAAGGAAATATTGCTGGCCCTTCAGACAGAAGGACCGGTGATTATTGTGCCCGAACCAATTCGTTTAAAGGCCCTCAAGGCTGTTGAACGTATGATGGCCGTGCCGCGGGACTGAATTTTTGGTAGTCTCTACAAAACAGTGCGGGTCAATAATTTCAATAAGTTACACATCATGTTTTCTGGCAGCACATAGCGAAAAATCAGGTGGTTACAAAGTAAAACTGGGCAGTATTCCCAAACCTGCACTGCTTTGTATGGACTACCCAACATTCGATGTTTATTTTTTTCAGCAAACCTTTGTCTCTGCCTGTTCCAGCAGAGGAAGGTTCTCCGTGGTGGATAACACCATTGATTTGCTGCTGACAAAATACATGAAAGCCTATATCAGTTATGAAGGCCTTCAGCGGGTGGAACGGTATCTTTTCCCCGCACCGGCATTGCGGGAAGCCCTGCTCAATGCAGTTGTCCATAAGGATTACAGCAGCGGCAATCCCGTACAGATCAGCGTTTACGAGGACAAAATTATTTTCTGGAATGTGGGACGACTGCCGGATGAGTTACGGATTTGTATTTCTTGTTGTCAGGTTAGGGACTTGCGCTTTCATCAATGGCCTGGTTCATAAGTTCGCGACGTTGACGTTGATCTGCTTCGTATCCGCTATGCCGGGCGCCTAACAGCAGACCATCGTTCCGGTTCAGAAACATCTGAGCGTTGGTCATGCGAGCTACGTCGCGCGAGGGATCCGCAATGGAACTCACGATTTGATTAACCACTGCAACGACCAACATCCCGATCAAATCGTTCTGGCCTTCGCTGGAGCTGCGCACCACTGTATGCTCCCCCTGCCACAGCACTATACCCGTATCAGTGTCGACAAGTTGCCCCCAAAGATGAACAGTAGTTGCAGAGTCAATGAGCCGGTACTTGGTTCCCCAATCCTTAACGGTCATATACAACACTGCGTCAGGATTGATTATTTCACGGATTTTGGCGAGGGGAATCCGGGCCATATCATAAGGAGTAGGTGCGCCGTTTTCCTTCATAAGCATGTCGATTACTGCTACAGGGAATACATAGTAACCGCGTTCTGCCAGTGGGCGCGTCACTGTAGATAGGTAGATGTACGGTGCCATAACCTCCATGGACTCATTGCAAGGCGGAAGCACAAGAATAGAGCGCGGCATATGTTCCTGATACGCACAATAATCGTACTGATGAGGTGTGCCGGCACAGCCTTGTAAGAAACACATGCCGAGAACGAACAGAACCAATAGGGGGAAAAACCTGTCTGTTTTCATTTCTGCATCCGCTCAATGATTCCATCAATAAAGTGGACCGACTCGGGAAATTTCTTTTTTTCAGTCTGCAGGTGAACCAAGGCAGTTACATAATCCCCGTTTGAGATATAGAGAGATGCCAAATGGGCGTGGAGCCCCGGCGGAACGAATTCCCCTGAGGAGACCGTTTGCTCTATCTGTTTCTCTAACCGCGCGATCTCGTCGGCGCCGGAAACTTTCCCCGGCTCTAAGTACATGTCATAGATTGCATCTTCGTAACGTCCCCAGTTGTACAAAGTAGTATCACGTGCACAACCAATGAAGAGCATGGCGACAATGAGACCAATGGAAATGCGGGACAGGGACACCA
>JAYEFH010000349.1:0-1825 GCA_034658555.1 Thermodesulfobacteriota bacterium
ATCCGAGTTCATTTTACAACCAAGGAAGTCCCATCTGTGTCTTTAGGAGTGATTGACAAAAGGATCTCCTGGCAAGAACTTTTTCAAATTCAAATGTCCTAATAGCCTGATTTGTAATGAAAAACAACATCTATCAAACTGAACCAGTGCCACAAAACCGGACGCGGTTTCAAGGCATTTCTTGAAGCGATCCCGCAGGCCGGCTCCAAGCCTATGGCCCTCAAAGGCCAGATCACAGGTCCCTTTACCATGCTGAGCGGCCTTAAAGACAAGTCCGGTCGCCTGGCCTTCTTCAATCCTCAACTCCGTGAAGTGATAGTCAAGGCCATTGCCCTCAGGGCCAGATACCAGGTAGAAGAAATGAAGGCCCTGGGCCATGAGGTAATCCTGTTCCTGGATGAGCCTGCGCTTGCCGGATTCGGGTCCTCTGCCATGGTCGGCGTCACAAAGGATGATGTAATTTCCGACCTGACCGAGGTAATTGATACAGTACAACAGGCAGGCGGCATCTCAGGTATCCACGTATGCGCAAACACTGATTGGTCTGTGATCCTGGAAACCCCGATGGATATCCTGAGTTTCGATGCCTATGGCTTTTTTGACCGCATAGTCCTCTATAAGGAACAACTGTCGGATTTTCTGAAAAAAGGAAAGATAATCGCCTGGGGCTTGGTTCCTACATTAAACGAAGAAGACCTGAAAAAAGAAGATGTTTCAAGTCTAAAGACCCTATGGGACGAGGATGTAAAACAGTTAGGCGCAGATATGGAAATGGTGAAGAGACAGGCGCTCATCACTCCAAGTTGTGGCACAGGTCTCCTGTCTCGTGAGCTCTCTATCCGTGTCCTGATGCTTACAAGGGATCTTTCAAGGGCCATAAGGGGGGTAACAACGACGCACAATAAATGTTGAATGCTAAAATAAGGGGTCTAAGGATAAATAGCAGATAAAGATTCAGGAAAAAAAGGCAGGAGCCAATAATGGCCCCTGCTTTTTTATGTAACTATAATTGGTTCACAAGGAACCTATTATTAAATCCCCTCGTTACAATATTCCACGTGCAGCAAGGGGGCTCCGCCCTGGCTGCCCTCATACGATTCCGCCACCCGCTTGCCCGTACCCGTAACAATGATTACCAGGGCATTTCCTTCGTCCCAACCAGAACGGGATACGATTTCCTGAATAATCGGTGATATGTCAGGTGTACGCTGGGCAGAACCTGATTCACCCACAGTAGTCCATGGGTCAGGAGACCAAGTTGCAGAAGCCGTGGTCGTTATCCTGTCCGTTATGTCCCAGTCGGCGGAAGAGAAGCCGGGAGCATCATCTATGGCTTCACCCTCAATGTCCAGAGAAGTTGTTTCGGAACTTATCTCGTCTGTCCGGAACTGGATATATGCACTGGAAATGGTCGCGTTGTTGGGAATGTTTAAGCCATTGAAGCGCATCCCTATCGTTTGATCCGAACTATCATGGACGAGTTCAAGATCACTACTGGTTAAGTACATGCTTCCTGAGCTTTTTTCTTCAGCATCATCGGCTCCGGATGAGATCTGAACATCCAGTGTGCTGCAGTTATCACAGGCATCACCTATGCCGTCGCCATCACTGTCGGATTGATCCGGATTGTATGTGTCAGGGCAGTTGTCCATTTCGTCTGGGACACCGTCCCCGTCACTATCCTCACCCCCTGCTACGCAATATTCCACGTGCAGCAAGGGGGCTCCGCCCTGGCTGCCCTCATACGATTCCGCCACCCGCTTGCCCGTACCCGTAACAATGATTACCAGGGCATTTCCTTCGTCCCAACCAGAACGGGATACGA